>JBDRWD010000026.1 GCA_039802205.1 candidate division WOR-3 bacterium | reverse complement strand
TTGAAAAAGAATCAAGAGACAAATCCATTTTTATCACCCCCACCTTAATCCTCCCCCATCAAAGGGGGAGGAAAAAGTGAGGAGTACTCAGCCATTTTCTCAAATTTTTATGCGCTTGATTATTAGATGCAGATACCCTGGGATTTAAAAAATTTATGCGCAGGCTAAAGCCTGCACCTACCATTTTACCGGTTACCATCTCAGGTCGGCATTTTTTATTTATGCAAGGCGAAAGCCTTGCCTACAAAAGTATCTAACGCTAAATCATTGATTAACCTTACAAATCTTCCCCATGAGTTTCATCGTTCCTTGTAAAAATATAGAGAGGACTCAGCTTATTGTCCGCATGTTACGGGCGAATTTATTTTTTTTTAATCTCCCCATTGTTATCAAAAAATCCACAAGCGACTACCCCTGCCCAACCCTTCTGAGCCGCTGTCCCATCCCAGATGATGAAATCTGGCAGTCCCGAACCCGAATAAATCACCGGGAAAAGACCGATATATTGCTGGGCTGCCTTGGTGGTAGCCGAATACAAAAGAATTAGTTTTTGCCTATTCAAAGGATTAGGATAAACTTCCATCAGGCATAAATCCGGATTCTTTAATCTCTTACCGTTGATTGCAATCCGCTCGCCATCCGCACCCGAACTAAAAAAATTTATCGGAAGTTTATCGTTTATCTTCTTGATCAGAAAATTGGTACGCGCACTCCCGAATAAGATCAGATTGAAATTTTTGATATGTTCTGCGGTCACCGCACTATCGGGAAGGATCTCACAACGCCCATTCGCCCGCAGCCACCAAGTATAACTCTGCAGTCGTGCCTGATGGAGATTGTTTTCGGTATCAATTGAATCACCGGCTGTGCCGTAGACCAGAATAAAGGGGTTGAAATATACCCGTTTTATCGGTCCCGAAACTGATTTTTCTTGCGTCCAATCATGGTATTCAAAACGGGTAACCCAGACACGATTACTTTTCCAATCAAAAGTTAGGGCGCAACTCTGTTTAAATTTTATTTCTTTTTCTTTCCCGTTCACCACCAATCGCACCGCTCCTGGTTGAAGATATGTGGTGTCAAGAAAGATGGTAAAACGTCTGATATTCTGAATTGTGACGATAATATCGGTCCGTGGCGAGTAAGGGTCAGCAATCTTAACAATTTTCGCTTTAACCCTTCCATCCTGATGATTATTTTCCAGTTCATCAATCCTCAGCCAATAGGCGCGATTTGCGTGGTGGATGTCCGCGGTGTAAAAAATGATACTATCCGGGTAGGGATTTCTTTTTTTGGTTTTTAAAAAATCCATCATCTCCTTTAAATCCACACAATCAATACCGGGTGTGGAATCAATGTCCCACCAATGGACCTGCCCAGGAATTTCTTTATAAACGAAATCATAGTTCAATTCTTTTAAGAATTGCGCCATCATCCGGCTATGCACCGGCGGCACATTCTCATCAGCGCCGCCATGGAGGATGTAGATTGGCAGATTCAAGGCATTTTCTAAGAATACCAATGGATTATCCTTTCTCAGAATCATATCCCGGAATTTCAACAGTTCGGGCTCGGCAAAGATTTCGCTCCGTTGTAAAAACCAGGGAAGATAGAGCCAAAAATTTGTCCAGCCGGCACTCGGAGCAATCGCTGCAAATAAATCTGGATGGGCTAAACCGATATGCCAGACACCGTGACCACCCATCGAATGGCCAGTGAGGTATACATGGTTTTCATCAATCTTGAAACTCTTTTTCGCATCCGCAAGGACCTCAAAAAGATCGAGTTCACCCCAGTCCTGCCAGTCAAAGCCATAGCGCCGTCGATTGGTTGGTGCTACTATATAAGCCCAGTCTTTCGCGTCATAACTCAGAATCTGCCTTCGGGCTTCAACATCGGCACCGTGGCAGGAGACTATGAGGGCATAAGTAGACTCAGGGATAAAATTTCTCGGCGGCAGGATGCTGTAATACTGACAGGAATGGTCTATTTGAGAGATAAAGGTGCGGGCATAAGGTTCGTCCGGTCTCTTTATCTTTATCCATACTGAATCATACGCTTGGACTACATCATTCCCTACCTGAATCTGGACCTGGATGCTCTCCCCTTCCTCAATTACTCCTGCGGTCTGGAGGGGAACTGGAACCTTAAGCAATGTCTGGGGAAAGAGTCTTATCCCGTGGTACTCGGTCCGCAAAATTTTTCCACCGCCGATTTCAATCTTTAAGTCATTCAACATTTGATTTGTAGTATTCATAATCGGCACCCCGAGATAACCATTATAAGCCTCACCACGGATAAAATCGGGTAGGGTAAAGTCGTGGATGATGAGCAATGCAGGGGGATGGGTGAAGATTTTAAAAGTGAAAGAATGTTCTCCAAAACCCATGGGCTTTAATATCACCTTGTTTATCCCCTTATTGAGGATCACCGGTATCATAACATAACCATCCTGGTAGAGATCGCCCGGATAAATGCGACCATTTAAGATAAATGAACCCACACCCTGGGCACTTACCAGGGCAGTGCATTCCGTCTTACTCTCAAATACCCCATAGAAAATACTTGCGCTCATCAATCCAGCAACACCATAATACTCTTGAATGCTCACCCAGGGTATTTCTGAATATTCCACTTTCACATGCTCATCAGGGGTGGAGATTTTTCCCCATCTAATCACTCCCCCTGGTGCGAGAAAACTGAAGTAATTTTTGGTCGTATCGGGGTGAAAATCGGGCGAGCGTAAAGCGAACTCCAAACCGGTGATGCCCTCCCGTACTCCCACCGGGAATGGTCCTAAATACCACCACTCATTTATGATTATTGTATCATTGACCGGACCCACTGATGCAGAGATGGATAATAAAATTAGAAATGCCATCTCTCACTCCTTTATTTTTTGCTCAGGTTAATTTAGCATCGCTGGAACCGTACATCTACCAGCAGGAACCGTTGAGCAATTATCAATGTAGTACGGGTCTTTAATAATTCCTGCATTTATTATCTCACCTAAACCTGAAGGGTATTTTACCGGGCAATTTTCCCTGAGCCATTCTTTTCAATAAATCTCGGGCATAAAAGAATTGTTTGAGCAACTGGTTAACTTCGGCGACGGTCGTTCCGCTCCCGGCGGCAATCCGCCGGCGCCGGGAACCGTCGATAATCTCCGGATGCTCTCTTTCCTTTTTGGTCATGGAGTTTATGATCGCTTCAATCTTTTTAAATTCCTTTTCGTCGATGTCGCTCTCCTTCACCCCAGGAAGCATCCCGACAAGTTGGGAGAGCGGTCCTAATTTCTTTATCGCCCGCATCTGCTCCAGAAAATCAGCAAGGTTCAAATCACCGTGAGCAATCTTTTTCTGGATTTTTGCCTGGTCAACTTCTTTTTCAATGGATTTTACTTTTTCTACCAGACTTACTACATCGCCCATGCCCAGAATTCTCTGGGCAATCCTTTCCGGATAGAATTCTTCCAGACCCTCAATGTTTTCACTTATTCCAATAAAGTATAAAGGAACTCCTGTAACCCGGGCAATTGACAATGCTGCACCACCCCGGGCATCACCATCAAGTTTGGTCAAAATCACCCCATCAAGTCCGACCTTCTCTTTAAATGTCTTCGCCTGATTTACCGCATCCTGTCCGGTCATCCCATCGGCGACCAGAATTTTATAATCGGGTTTAACCGCATTATGAATCTGAATTAATTCAGCAACGAGCTCCTCATCAATGTGCAGTCTACCCGCGGTATCAATAATCATCAAACCGTAACCTTCTTTTTCCGCAGTCATTTTTGCCTCCTGGACGGTCCGGAGCGGGTCGCCATTTTGCAAAGGGAAGACCGGAAGGTTATTTCTTCTCCCCAACTGAGTCAGTTGCTCCACGGCTGCCGGCCTTTTTGCATCGGCAGGCACGAGCAGCACTTTGCGGTTCCGAAATCGATATGCAATCTTGGCCGCAGTCGTCGTTTTACCCACACCCTGGAGTCCCAAAAGACTTACTATCGTCGGACCGGTGTTTTTAAAGTTGAAAGTGTGGGGATTCTTTCCCAGCAATTCTACCAGTTCTTCGAAAACAATCTTCATGATCACTTCTCCTGGATTAAGCCGTTTGTCAAGGCTCTGGTTCAATGCCTTTTTATTTACATTATCAATGAACTCCTTTACCACCTGATAATGAACATCTGCTTCCAGCAAGGTAATCCGCAAGTCTTTTAGTAAGGCATCGATTTCAATCCTGGTAATCCTGCCGTATCCAAAAACCTTTCTTTTGAAGATCTGAAATTTATCGGTCAGATTTTGGAACATCGCAGATCTCTTATTGCTTTTTTATAATCGCCTGTCTTAAAAATTCCCGCACCAGCCACCAGAATATCTGCACCAGCACGTCTAATATCGCCGGCATTCTCGCCATTAATCCCCCCGTCCACTTGAATCAAACATTTGAATCTTTTTTTATCTATGTAATCCCGCGCCCTTGAAATTTTCTTCAAAACCTCAGGTCTAAATTTTTGTCCATAAAACCCGGGATTGACGCTCATTATCAAAAGATAATCAAGCTCCTCAATAAATTTCAGTACCCGGGTTAAAGGTGTCTCGGGATTGAGGGCAATTCCCACCCGACATCTTTTACTCTTAATCATCTTTATGCTCTTTTTTACATCGGATACGGTCTCAATATGAAAAGAAATCCAATCCGCACCTGCTTCAATAAAGCGCTGAAAATATTTTTCCGGATGGACAATCATCAGATGGGCATCCAGTTCAAGAGCGGTGAGATTATTTATTGCCTCCACAATCATCGGTCCAAAGGTGATGTTAGGCACAAATACCCCATCCATGATATCAAGATGAATTAAATCCGCTCCGGCTTTTTCCACTTTTTTTATCTCCAACTTCAACCTTGTAAAATCCGCAGCAATTATGGAAGGAGCGATTTTCATTTCACCACCATGAGATTGATGGTATCCCCTTTATCAACCAACTGGTCCGGCTGGGGATTCTGAACAATAATTGTCCCCTTCTCACCGGTTCCCTCAATCTCAGTCACCGAACCAAGAATCAAACCAGTTTTATTTATCAACACCTTTGCGGAATCGAGTTTCAGTCCGATTAAATTTGGTGTTTTTAATAAAATCCCTTTGCTGACAATGATTTTTATCTCATCGCCCTTTTTTAACTCCGTTTCGGGTTCAGGAATGGTCCGGATAATCCTCCCGGTGGCAATGGAATCAGAATAGAGGGAATCAATTTCTTTTACAATTAGCCCAACTCTTTCCAGTATCTGCTGGGCACGTGCGAGATCCAAGCCAATGAGCACCGGCACCACTACTTTCTCCGGACCCAGGCTGACAGAAAGGTTGATTATTCTCCCTTTTTTCACCCTTGTATCCGGCAGTGGCTCCTGGATAATCACCCGCCCTTCTTCAATGATCGGGTCATAGCGCCGTTCCCCGATTACCGGTTGCAATCCTTCTTTTTTGAGAAGGGCGGTTGCTGAATCGAGTGGCATATTACAGACATTGGGAACAAAAATTTCTTCACCCCGGCGGACAAGCACCGGCATCAATAAAAAGTTCGCCAGTAACAGTCCAATGGCGAAGAAGATGAGAACGATTATTAAATAGCGCAGGAACCGTTTCACTGGTCAAGGACGGTTGCCACGGTCAGATCTATCTTTGACCCCTTTTTCGCCTTCGTCCCTGCCCTGGGATTCTGCGCCATAACTATCCCCACATCAAACTCGGTGCTCACCTCATAACTAACACTTCCGACAACAAATCCTTTCTCTTCGATTATTCTTTTGGCAGTGGCATAGGCCCGACCAATGACCCGGGGCACTTCAACCGTCTCCGCACCACCGCTCAAAATAATGGTGATGGCATCACCCTTTTTCGCCCGCATCCCCGGTGCGGGCTGAGTAGTGATTATTTTATCTTTATCAACGGTTGCATGCTCTTCGGTTTTGATCTCACCGATCCGCAAGCCTAATTCATTCAATCTTAATGTCGCCTCGCTCAAACCCAGTCCTTTTAAATCCGGTATTATTACATTCGCTGAACCTTTGGAGATAAAAACGGTAACGCTCGATTTATTCCGGACTATCGAACCCGGTAAGGGGGTCTGCCGACAGATCTGATTCTCCGCAAATTTTTCACTCTCTTCTTCCCCTCCCACCACAAGTAATAATCCACGGGTCTCGGCAATCACCCGCGCTTGCTCAGGTGTGGATCCGGTAAAATCCGGAATGACGACTTCGCCTGTTTTACTCACCGGTAAAATAAAGAAGAACACAAGGCAGACAACCACTGAAGTAATAAGGGAGACAAGAAACGAAATCAAAAATATTTTCCCACCATTATAATACATGTTCCTCCTTTCTTAAAATCAAATACGGAGAGGGCGGGATTCGAACCCGCGTTCCGCCTTTCGGCGGAAACACGATTTCCAGTCGTGCTCCTTGGGCCACTCGGACACCTCTCCGGCAAAATTTTACAAAATCAATCTTCCTCTTCTCTTCCTTTCTTTTCACCCTCTGTGCTCTCGGAATTCTCTATCTCGTGGAGACCTCTCTTAAATTCTCGCACTCCTCTTCCCAAACTTCTTGCCAATTCCGGAATCTTCCGCGCGCCAAAAAGAAGAAGCACAATGAGCAATATCAGCAGAATCTCCTGCCAGCCTAAATTCATTTAAAGCCTCCTTAGGACAAGTATACGGAAAATAGTTAGAATGTCAAGGTGGGGACTTATCTAAATAGGCTCGGTCTTCCAACCCTTGATATCTTCTTTAATTTTAGTAAAATAACACGCTGTGGATAATCAGAAAAAAGCCTATCTTTTCGCCTTTATCGTCATCCTTTTCTGGGCTACTGTCGCCTCGGCATTTAAAATCACCCTCCGTTTTGTGAATAACATCCAGCTCGTTTTCTGGGCATCCCTCACCTCATTATGTGCCCTCTTTATCATTTTAGTCATGGAAAAACGTATCAACGAATTTCGGCGGTATTTCAAAATCTTCTGGACCAGCCATCTCCTATTGGGTTTTTTGAATCCATTTTTGTATTATCTGATCTTATTCAAGGCTTATTCATTACTTCCAGCCCAGCAAGCCCAACCTTTAAACCAGACTTGGGCAATAGTCCTGACTTTTCTTTCAGCGTTGCTCCTGAGACAAAAAATCGGGCTGAAGAGTTTTCTTGCCCTCTTCATCAGTTTTTCCGGGGTTGTGATTATCTCCACCCAGGGGAAATTCACCACCCTCAATTTTTCCAGTCCCTTAGGTGTCTTTCTGGCCTTAGCCAGTGCCTTTGTATGGGCATTTTACTGGGTATTAAATCTACAGGAAGTCCGTGAACCGGTGATTGCATTATTTTCTAATTTTATCTTCGGCACAATCTTTATCCTCTTTTTGATGATATTTTCAAAACAAAATTTTGTGCCCCATCTTTATGGAATCATCGGTGGAATATATATTGGTATCTTTGAAATGGGAGTGGCTTTTTATTTCTGGCTTAAGGCCTTGAGTCTTTCCTCCACCACAGCCCGAATAACCATCTTGGTTTATCTGGTACCCTTTCTCTCATTGCTCGTAATCCGACTGACCGTTGGAGAGGTGATATCATTATCCACTGTTCTCGGGTTATTACTAATCATCTGTGGCATCCTCATCCAGCAGTTAGATCTCATCAAGTTAGCGAAAGAAAACAAATAAAAGGATACTGGAGACGAGGTAGAGAAACCCTGTGGTAAAAAAAGGCGGGGCATATGAAGAAAGTTTTTCAATCAATAATCCACCGATACTCGCGCTCAATCCCCGGCCCGCAGTCCAGGCGATGATTAAAAGGGCATTGGTGAAGGTCTGTTCTTCTTTGTGAACCTTTTCCATGGCAAAATTGGTGAACAGAGGCTGTGCCATGTTCATCAGTGCTGCCCGGACCAGAAATGATACCACTGCCAGGGTGATGTCACGGGTTATACCCATCAAGAGTAAAAAGGGGATAGAAAAAAGCTGGGAATAAAAAACGGTTTTTATCTTACCAATCTTTTCCGCAATGAGGGGGGCGAGTAAAAGTCCTGTGATCATTAATGATTGGGAGAGACTGAAATATATCCCGATCTCGTGCGTCGATACCTGGAGGTGGTTTTTAAAATAAAGATTCATAAAGGGAATGCTCAGCCCGGCTCCGAGACCGGTAACCAGGTTAGGAAGAAATAACTTTATAATAATCGACCTGCTGCTCCTGAAGGCAATCTTTAGGGGTGATCGATCAATTCGAATTCCCATCTTTTCTGTAAGCATCAAATAAGGAATGAAAGCAATCATCACCATACCCCCGAAGAGATACAGAGTATAACGATAGGTCAGTTCACCAGCAAGCCCATGCCTTTCAATCATACCTGGGAGCACTCCACCCAAAAGACTGCCGATTATTCCGGCAATCAACGCCGCGGCAAAGTTTAAACTGAACAGATACGGTCGCTCCTGAGGTGTGGAATTCCGCATAAAAAATGGAGCGGCCGCTACCTGGAAAAATACCATGGCAATCCCCGAACAGAAACTTGCTCCAAGGAGAAGCCCATACTGGTGGGTGGAAACCTGAATAAAATAGCATATCAAGGCACCTGGTGTTGATAAAAGCAAAATTTTCTTGATCGAGTAGCGCTCGATGATTATGGATGCCGGTATTGCCATGAGCAATGTCCCTGCGGTGCTGGCGGTGATAATATTTCCAATAAGACTTTCGCCGAGGCTTACGCTCTTCAGATAGAGATTAAATAAGAGCATGAAGCCTGAAAAACCCATTCCCATAAAGAAAGTGCCAGTGATGAATAACCAGCAATTGCGGGAGATGAGTCTTAAATTTTGGCGGTAAATCCTTATCGCTTTGAAAAACTTATTTCTAAGGTTGGAGATAATCTTTAAAGCGACTGAACTTCTTTCTATCTCAGTTTCTTTATTAATATTTCTGCCACCTTCCTGCCGGACAACAGCATCCCCCCAAATATGGGACCCATCCGAGGTCCACCGAAAACGGCATTTGCCGCCATGCCACAGACAAAAAGACCAGGATAGACCTCACGCGTGTTTTTTAAGGTCATACTTTCGGCAACCTCAGCCCACATTGACTTCTCGCCTTCAATTTTACCCGAGGTAGTCAAAAGCCTTCCGCCACTTTTTTTCTCCACAATATGCACGATCTCACATGGATGGCCCGTTGCATCAACTACCGCTTTGGTTTTGAATGTCAGAGGATCGATATGGAGTTTTGCCATCTCTACACTCGTCCAGTTGACCACCACTCCGCAAACACGATCCTCTTTTATCACAACATCCTCAATCCTAATCAGATTGAAGACCTTCAAACCCTGCTTCAAAGCCCGGTCCACAAGGCAGGCTGTAGCCTCCAGAGAGTCCGCAACATAATATCCCTTTTCATATTCCTTATATCTTATCCCAAACTCCTCCAGAATTTCCAGTCCTTGTTTTTGCACCACAATTTTATTGAACATCATCCCACCACCCGGCATGCCACCGCCGAGCTTCAATCCGCTCTCAAAAAGGACTGTCTTAATACCCTTCTTTGACAAGTAATAACCCGCGCACAAGCCTGAAGGTCCTCCACCCCCGATGATTACCTCTGAGTCGATGTAATTTAGAAGGTCTTTGAGGTAAGTCTCAATTATCGCCCTGGAGATAATTACTTCATCAAGCATGTTTTCTAAAACACTCCAAAACGGATACCCATGGAAAATCTGAACATCGTCTCGGTATTTTCTACATCGTATATGATGATACCAGGTTCTCCAAACAACTTCGTCTTTAAGTTCAAAAAATAATTAAATCCCATACCAAATCGGAAAACGAAGAAGGTATGGCTGCCCGCCGGTCCCGGTAAATCATAAACATTAAATCCTAATCCGCCGTGGACATAAGGTTCAAACTCCGTCATTGGGATATAGAAGATTCCATCCAGCGAAAATCCGCTACCTTCCCATCCTTCAGAATTAAGGTAGAAACGTGTTCCGTTTCCAAAAACGGCTTCGGTAAAGGTGAATCTCAAACCCATCTGTCTAAGGGGGTTGACCACACATTCGCCACCAATCCCGAAATAAGCATCGTTGCTCACATAAAAACTTGCCTTTGGTGCAAGTTCAACCAACGACCCGTATCTTTTTATACCCCGAGCCTGGATGAAGGCAGTGCTGATCAATATTATAAGGAAGAATTTTTTCATTTTCGCTCCTTTTTTACAGAATTATATCCATTTTTGCACTCTTTTCAATAGGTTTTTAAGCTGAATCCTCTCCAAATTTTTATAGAGAATAAACCTGCGGGTAAATAAAATTCTAGTAATTTCAGTTTCAGAGAAGGTTAGGGCCGATCTTCTCTCGCAGGGCAAGCTTTAGCCTTGCAAAAATAAAAAATACCAACCTGAAGTCGTCGGGTGGTAACCGGCAAAATGGTAGGCGCAGGCTTTAGCCTGCGGATAAATGTTTTTAAATCTTAGGGTATTTCGCACCCCGAAGGGTGCGGCTACCTCTAATAATCCAGCGCGCATAAAATAATTTGACAAAAATTAAAGAGATCTCCAGTGCATTATATCCTTGACCGGATCGAAAATTTGGATATAATAAAACTGGTAAAAAATTACTTGGAATTTATTTCCTTTAAAACCCTGGTTTACATTCAATAAACAGGGTTTATCTTTTTGTTAATTTAAGAAAAAGGAGTGAATAATGGCATTACTTGAGATTAGATGGCATGGCCGGGGTGGTCAAGGTGCCAAGACCGCTGCCCTGCTTTTTGCCGATGCGGCAGTGGAGACTGGTAAATATATTCAGGCTTTTCCGGAATATGGTCCGGAACGCATGGGTGCACCGGTATTTGCTTTTAATCGCCTCTCCGACGAACCCATCCTCCAGCATTGTGGAATTAAAAATCCGGATATCGTGGTCGTGCTCGACTCCACATTGATGGAGACGATAGATGTAACTGAAGGTTTAAAAGAAGACGGCATTCTTCTGGTCAATACCCAGAAATCTGCATCGGAGATAAGGGAGCAATTAAAGATTGGAAACAAAAAAATCAAAGTCTATGTGGTGGATGCGAGCAAAATAGCAAAGGAGATTCTAAAGAGGGATATCCCCAACACACCAATGCTCGGTGCCCTTATCAAGGTTTCAAAACTCTTAGAATTTGAGCCGATGCTGGAATCAGTAAAGAAAAGACTGGAGCACAAGTTTCCCAATCGTCCCGATGTGGTCGAAGGGAATATAAAGGCAATAATCAGGGCTTACGAGGAGGTTAAAGAATGAAGCAAGAAAAAAAGGGCTGGAGAGAACTGCCTATCGGTCTTGCCTGGAAATCAGGCACCAGTAAAGAATTTGAAACCGGTGATTGGCGGAGCGACAAACCAATCTGGGATGCCCAGAAATGCACCCACTGTCTTATCTGCTGGATCTACTGTCCTGATTCTGCAATCATTGTCAAAGAGGGTAAGGTCCAGGGAATAGATTATAAATATTGCAAGGGTTGTGGCATTTGCGCTGAAGAATGCCCACCTAAGATAAAGGCAATTACCATGGTAAGGGAGGAAAAATGATTGTAGCGCGAACTGGCAATGAAGCAATGGCAGAAGCGATGCGGCAGATAAATCCAGATGTGGTCGCCGCCTATCCCATCACTCCTGCTACCGAGGTGGTCCAGTTGTTTGCATCTTTTGTCGCCGACGGTCTGGTAACGACCGAATTTGTGCCTGCTGAGAGCGAACATTCCGCACTCAGCGCGTGTGTGGGAGCCGCGGCTGCTGGTGCCCGGGTGATGACCTCTACCTCCTCCCAAGGACTGGCATTGATGCACGAGATTTTATTCATCGCTTCTGGTTTACGATTACCGATTGTCATCTGCCTCGTTAATCGCGCTCTTTCGAGTCCGATCAATATCCACTGTGACCACTCAGATTCTTTGGCCTCCCGGGATTCCGGATGGCTCCAGATTTTTACTGAGAATACTCAGGAAGCCTATGATACGACGATTATGGCGGTAAAGATGGCAGAAGAAATAATGCTTCCGGCAATGGTGACGACCGATGGTTTCATCATCAGCCACGGTATGGAAAGGATTGAGTTGATCGAAGATGAAAAAGTTCCCCAGTGGTTAGGGGAGAGAAAAATCATCAACAATCTTCTGGATGTTAACAATCCCATAACATTAGGCATGCTCGACCTCCAGGATTATTACTTTGAACATAAGCGTCAGACGATAGAAGCGATGAATAATGCCCTCCCGATAATTGAAAAAGTCCAGAAAGAGTTTGGTGATGCCTTTGGGCGTTATTATCCCATCGTTGATGAATATAAGATGGAAGATGCCGAAGTAGCAATTCTCACAATGGGTTCCACAGGCGGTACCGGTAAGGTGGCTGTGGACCGGATGCGGAAAAAGGGAAAGAAAGTAGGTTTGGTGCGCTGCCGGATTTATCGACCCTTCCCAAAAGAAGCGATGCTCAAGGCAATCACCAAAGTCCGGGTTCTTGGAATAATGGACCGTGCTGATACTCTCTCTACCCTTGGCGGTCATCTGTATAATGATTGTCGGTCCATCCTTTATGAATCGGAGAAAAAGCCATTGTTGAAAAATTATATATATGGCCTCGGTGGACGGGATATCAGCATTGAAGAAATTGAAGAGATCTTTGACCAATTGCTTAAGATTAAGGATACCGGTAAAGTGGACAAAGATATCGTCTATTATGGAGTAAGGGGGGAATAATGGCGACACTGAAAGAACTGGCTCAACAGGGTGAGAAATTCTTAGGTGGACACCGGGCCTGTGCTGGTTGCGGGGCAACGATTGTGGCCCGGCAGGTTCTGCTCGCTGCCCAATATCCAGTCGTGGTTGGTGCTGCCACTGGTTGCCTTGAAGTAATCTCCACAATCTTTCCCTACTCGGCTTGGAATGTTCCTTATATCCACAATGCCTTTGAAAATGTCGCTGCCACCATGGCTGGTGTCGAAGCGGCATACAAGGCACTGAAGCGAAAGGGTAAAATTGATAAGGAATTACGATTTATCGCCTTCGGAGGTGATGGTGGAACCTATGACATCGGTCTTCAGGCGCTTTCAGGAATGATTGAAAGGAGACACCGAGTCCTTTATGTTTGTTACAACAACGAAGCCTACATGAACACAGGAATCCAACGCTCTTCTGCCACTCCCTATGGTGCCCATACCACAACCTCACCGGCAGGAACAGTGCTTCCGGGTAAGCTCCAACCTCGTAAAAATTTGACCGAGATCGTCATAGCACACGAACCTGCTTACGCAGCCCAGGCAACGATTGGATATTGGAACGATTTGGTCACAAAAGTGCGCAAAGCCTTAGATGCCAATGGACCTTCGTTCATCAATGTCTTTTCCCCATGTCGGCTCGGTTGGGCATATCCGCCGGAAAAGACGATTGCAATTACCCGCCTTGCTGTAGAAACATGTGTCTGGCCACTTTATGAGTATGAAAATGGCAAATACCGAATCACCGTGAAACCAAAAGAGAAAAAACCAGTGGAAGAGTTTTTAAAAATCCAAGGAAGATTTGCTCATCTCTTCAAGTTGAAGGATAAGACCCCAATTGAGGAATTCCAGGCCGAAGTCGACCGGATCTGGGAAAGATTACAGAAACGCTGCGCAGAATAACTAATCCGGGATATCGGAGGAACCCGGATTTCTTTGATAGCTTATTTTTCGGGTCGGAAAATGGTGAAGGTAATCATTTTTGACCTCGATGGCACGCTTTATACCAGTCCGGAAGTTTATCAAAAATTTGCGGAAGCTGCCTACCATACATATGCCAAGATTAAAAATACCACCTTGGAACAGGCAAAAGAGACACTGGAAAAGCGGCGTGCTGAGATAAAAGAAGAAAAAGGTTATCCCATACCTTATACCCTTGCCCTTCTTTCATTCGGGATACCAATTGAGGAATGGCACAATGAGAATATCAAATATTTTGATGCTGGTGATTATCTAAAACCTGATCAAGAATTGCAGGGAGTGCTGAAAAAATTAAAAGCGAAATATAAACTCGCCGTCTTCACGAACAATAACCGTATCCAAACCGAGAGAATCCTCAATGCCCTTGGGATAAAAGAACTTTTTGATTACATCTTTACCTATGAAAATTTTCGCCTCATCAAACCTGACCCCCGGGTCTTTCAATTTTTAGTGAAAGAAATAGGTTTCAAGCCTGAAGAATGTCTAATGGTCGGTGATCGTTACCATGTAGACCTCCTTCCAGCAAAAGAACAAGGAATGGCAATATTTGAGGTCCGGGGACCAGCAGACATCGCTAAGTTGTTAGACTTTAATGCATAAAAAACACGCCCTTGACTTGACGAAAAATTGATTTAAGATTATAAAATAAGGAGTCGACAATGAAAAAATTCTTTTTTCTCATTCTTTTTGTGAGTATTCATTTGGTGAAGGCATACAGTAGCATCCTCAATACCATGGATGAAGAACTCAATCGTTCGTATAAAATTCTCCAGTCAACAAAACCCTTCCCGGTTTATTTCATACAGTATGAAATTGTGGACGAACATCAAATTGTAATCAATGCCACACTCGGGGTAATAGTTGAAGAGCAAGAAAATAGACACCGGTATTTAGATGTGGACCTGCGAGTCGGCTCATACAAACTCGATAATTATCACGAAATCCGTGGTGCCGAAGAATCCGAATGGTGGACAACACCTGCGGAGGTTCCGATCGACGATAATCCTGAGGCATTGCGATTGATCCTCTGGACAGAAACAGATAAAAAATTCAAATCCGCCCAAGAACGCTATATAAAAGTCCTGAATGAAAGACAGGTAAAAGTAATTGAATCTGATACCTCCCCGGATTTCAGTAAAGCGCCGAGGATAGAATACATTGGGATGATCGAGGATATCAACCTGGACCAAAATCTATGGAAAGAACGCCTCCGTAAACTATCCGCACTTTTCAAAGATCACACCTGGATCTACAGCTCCCGGGTAGCCCTCCGTGCCATTTCCCAAACCAAATATTTAGTCAATACCGAGGGAACAAAGTTGCTACACAACCAGGTCAGTTATCACCTTCAGGTGTATGCCGCAACCATGGCGGATGATGGCATGGAACTTTATCTTTCCTATCCTGTTTTTGCCCGGAAGATAGAAAATCTTCCAGATGAAGAGTTTCTTAAATCCCAGATTGATTCGCTCATCAAAAATTTGTATGCCTTGAAGAATGCCCCACTGGTTGAACCATATTCTGGACCCGCAATCCTGATGAATCGTGCCTGTGGTGTTTTTTTCCATGAAATTTTCGGACATCGTGTTGAAGGGCACCGTCAGAAAAGTGAATTTGAAGGCCAGACTTTTACTAAAAAATTGAACGAAAGAATCATGCCTGAATTTATTTCCATCTACGACGATCCAACGATGAAGAAATTTAATGATAAAGACCTGAACGGCCATTATTTGTTTGATGATGAGGGTGTAAAGGGAGCACGCGTGACAGTAGTGGAAAACGGGATATTGAAAGGATTTTTGATGAGCCGTTCACCCATCGCTAATTTTCCAGTGTCAAATGGTCACGGAAGGAGACAGGCAGGGCGCAAGGTTGTTGCCCGACAGGGTGTGTTATACATAAAATCCGCAAAAGAAGTATCATTTGAAGAATTACGCCGCGCTCTGATTGAAGAATGCAGAAGGCAAAATAAACCTTACGGACTCATCTTCTACGATATTGCCGGCGGTTTTACGATCACAGGCCGCGAGGGTCCCCAGACCTTCAAAGTGATACCTCTTTTTGTAAAGAAAATTTATGTGGACGGTAGACCTGATGAAGTTGTAAGAGGTGTTGATATCGTGGGGACCCCGCTCCTTTCACTCTCCAAAATACTGCTCACCGGCAATGATTATGAAGTTTTCAACGGGACCTGTGGTGCGGAATCAGGTTGGGTGCCGGTCTCCGCAATCTCTCCTTCGATACTCGTATCCGAAATAGAGGTTGAGAAAAAAGCAAAAGGTCAGGAGCGACCACCGATTTTACCCGCGCCGGTTGAATCGTCAAGATAAGGGGGAAAAATGGCTCGAAAAACTAAGAGATGGATCAAACAAAAGGAAAGAAAAGATGGAAAGCAAAGATTGAAGGCAGAACCATGGCTATTGGTATTAGCAGGATTTTTTCTCATCCGGCCTTTGGTTTCTTATGCATCTGATAAGAATGCACTCCTGCGGGCGTTGGAAGACGAATTAGCACGGAGTATCACAGAATTGCAATTACCGAATCAACCCAAGCCCTACTATCTTGCTTATCGAGTGGTAGATTCAAAAGAAGTAGAAATAATAGCGTCCGCGGGTGGATTGCTGGGAAGCAATGAAACACATAATCGAGAACTTTTTGTAGATTTAAGGGTGGGTGATTATCGGATGGATAACAGTAATTTTATCTGTGCCACATCTGGTTCCCGAATAATTGAATCGCACCAGACACAAATTCCAGTGGAAGATGATTACCTTGCGCTGCGGCGGGCAATCTGGCTTGTCACCGATGGGACTTATAAAAGGGCCTTAGAAGTGCTGGCAAAAAAGAAAGCTTATCTCCAGAATAAACAAGTTAGTGATACAATTCCTGATTTCACCAGGGCAAAACCTTGCTCGCTCTGGACGCTCCTCGTTCCACCACCATTAGACAGGAATAAGTTGAATCGAGAGGTTGTGCGAATTTCGAGGATCTTAAAACAATATCCTTCGATTAAAGAATCTTCAGTCCGTTTTCGATGCCGAACTACTGATCAGTACTTCTTGGATAGCGATGGGAGTAAAAGTCTCCAGGGGAGGTTATTAACCGGCATCGAAGTCAAGGCAAAGGCCCAGGCAAAAAATGGTAGAGTAATGGAAGATTATATTGAATTTTATGCTCAAAAGCCACAAGATTTTGATTTTGTGGATTTAGAGAAAAAGATCAACGCATGGGCAGAGACATTGACGATGAAAATTGACATAAAACCAGAGGATGAAGGCTATACTGGACCGGTCCTCTTCCTCGGGCCTGCGGCTTGTGAACTATTCTTCCAGACACTGGGCAAGGGAGTGAGTGGGGTTAGAGAAGTATTAGTGGAGAGTGAAATTTTGGAAAGAAATATTATGAAACATAATCTTGGTTTGCTATCCAACCGCCTTGGTAAGCGCCTCTTACCTGAATTCATCTTTAGCTACGATGATCCAGATTTGAAAGAATACAATGGAATACCTTTAATCGGTGGCTACGCAGTAGACGAGCAGGGCGTAAAATCTGAAAAGATCGAACTGATAAAAGAAGGAAAATTAATAAATTTCCCCATGTCTCGAACTCCGACAAATAAAATCACTACATCCAATGGCCACGCCCGCTACTGGAATGAGATTTATGTGCCGCGATATGTGGGATTTATCAGCAATATGGTAATCAATTCCCATAAAAAATTGTCCGAGGAAAAACTTGTGGAACGTCTGAAAGAAATCGCACGGGATTATGGCAATGAATATGCCCTCATCATCACCCGCCTCCAGCCCACCATGCCTCAAAACGAACTCCAGCGCTATCAGCGACTTTATCAGACAAGAACTAAATCCGAACCGCTTCTTTCTTCTCCCCTTAACATTTATAAACTGGATATAAAATCCAACTCACTCCAGTTGATCACCGGATTGGATTTTGCTCCGCTCGCACCCAGTATCCTGAAAGATATCAGCGCCGTTGGTGAAAAGGAATATATCTACAACTTTATCTACCGCAATGCTTACGGTGATGAAATTCCGGTTTCCGTTGTGGCACCCGCGGTGCTCATTGAAGACCTGGAACTCATCCCTAAGAAAGAAAAGATAGAAAGGCCTGCCCTGGTGCCCCGACCGAAAATAACGCGGGATCATCCATTCTAAAACCAATATCACTCCGGGAGCTATAGACAAGAAAGAAGGGTGAAATAGTTAGAAAAATCTTTGGAAATTTCCTTTATGGAATAATCAACGACGATTTGAATCAAAAATTCTTCTTAACGAAAGTGCGCTTATGATTTGCATTAACATTCCAGAGGAAGTGTATACCATGAAAGTCAAAGAGTAAATAATTAAATCATATGCCGCGCACTATCGCAGGGCATCAAAAAAGGAGAAAAAAGAAATACACGCACGAATTATTACCTTTGAAGTTAAAGGTGACATTTTCGCTTTGAAACGACACAAATAGTGCAGCAACTGTTGACATTTTACAAATTATAGATACAATAGTGGAGAAGGAGGTTTTATGAAAAAACTTTTATGTGTGGTTGGAGGTATAATAATCTTGGTAATTGGTTGTGGTAAAGGCGAAAGGGCATCAATAATGAGTCATATAGCGTTCCACTGGGACACCCCTGATTCTTTTGTAAAAACCGCGGTGGTTGAGGGTTACAAATATAACGGATTCAAGATAATTCCCGTGACTACAATAAATGAAGATACTCTCTACCCTAAAATTTATGGTTTTGACCCGACATATTTCTATTACGAAGCTTATGTCAACTGGATAGATGAAGGTGAGGAATGTAAATTTAAGATTGATTATGATGAAGGAAAAGGAGAGGCAACCGGCACAATGCCCGGAGAATTTCGTATCACCAGTCCGGATACGACCTATGTACTGCACAAAGGTAGTGCCCTTAATATAACCTGGAATTCTTCAAACGGAGCGAATTGGTATTGGCTAGATGTATATTTGGATTATTACTATGTAGATACTTCGGGGTCCTGGGATAGTTACTATTTTGAATTAGATACAATAGTTGATGGAACTTCACTCACGATCAGTGCAAGCAGAATCTTCCCGAATTATGTAGACTCAGTTAGTTGGGGATATGGGGAAGTATTTATTGAGGCAATTAACGGTCCAAAACCAGAACCTGGTGCAAAGAGCAATATCAAAGGAGATGCCGTGGGATTCTTCTGGTGTGTATATGATGCGAAAAGTATTACATTTGGCATTGAAAATCTCTTGGCCATGCCGCGAGCAAATCGTCAGACCGAAATAAGAAAAAGACATTATGAAGTATTGCGTGAATTCGCACTGGAAAACGAATAGCTATTGAATGATAAAAAGGGGCGGTTCTGCCGCCCCTTTTTTGTTTCTATATTGGTTAAGGTTGTTCAATCATTAACTTGTTTGCCAGCCCTTTTAAATGTTCTTGAGGCTTTCGCTGTCCTGATTTTTGCCGATTTCTCCATTGAATTATTTTTGATTCAAATCGCACGCTTGACTTTTTTCAAATTTTTTATATAATCTCCGATGATGAAACTCTTCAAGAGATTCTGGATGAAGAAGGGTTACAAGGGGGTGGGCTTGCTGTTCCCCTGATCGTCAATTTTCTGGACAGGAGCCCACCACAAAGGTGGGCTTTTTTATTTCCCAGAGAAAGGAGGTTTATGAAAAATAATGGGGTGCTTGAGCAACTGCGGAAAAAATTGGCATCAAAGAAAGATATTGAAACACCATGTTATATTTATGACCGAAAAAGAATCCTGGAAAATATCGCTACGCTGAAACGGAATTTTGATTCCATCGCACGGATCTACTTTGCAGTCAAGGCGAATACCAACATCACGATTTTGAGACTGATTAAAAAAGAAGGGATTGGTGCAGAAGTAGTATCACCGGGCGAGATATTTATCTGCCGAAAAGCCGGGTTTAAAGGAAAAGAAATTCTTTATAACAATGTGGCACGCAAGCCAGAAGAGATTTCATATGCCCTTAAAAATGGTGTAATCTTTTTCAATTTTGAGAGTATCAATCAGGCTGTTCTCTTAGAAGAGGTAGCGAAGAGAATGGGTAAAGAGATCGGTGTCTTTGTGCGTATCAATCCGGGGATCTTCCCAGAGACCCATCCGCATCTTTCTACTGGATCAGAAAAAAGTAAGTTCGGGATAAAATTAAATGAAATACCAGAAGTTTTAAAAACTACAAAACGATTCAAATATGCAAAACTCATCGGAATCCATTCCCATATCGGCTCCCAAATTCTTTCTCCGACCCCTTTCATCAAAGCGGCCCGCAAGGTAATGGAAGCGATTGATTTCCTTCAGAAGAATGGTGTAAAGATAGAATACATAAATCTCGGGGGTGGCTTTGGTGTCCCTTATAAACCCGATGAACGACCTTTAAATTTCCAGCCCATCATCGATTGTTATCAGCATATAAAAGAGAAATATAGTGTCACCATCTTCCTTGAACCTGGAAGATTTTTGGTTGCCAATGCTGGATATATTCTTACCCGGCTCATCGATAAAAAAAAGCGCGACCATCTGCCGTTATACATGATTGATGCTGGGATGACGGAAAACCCAAGACCTGCACTCTATGATGCCTACCATCACATCGAACCTTTGAGCTATAATCCGAGCAAAAAGTTCAAAGTCCGGATAACCGGCCCGCTCTGTGAGAATGCCGATGAATTTGGAATCTACCCGCTCCCCGAGCTCAAAATCGGAGATTATCTTTTGATCTATAATTCAGGTGCTTACACCCGGACGTTGGCGTCTACTTACAACGGTCGACCATTACCCGCAGAATATCTCATCGACGAAGAACTAAAATTGATAAGAAAGAAACAATCTTTAGGAGGATTGATTGCCAATGAAAAATATAAAGGTGTTTAAAGTCGGTGGCTCGGTTCTCGCTGAGCCCGAAGATTTTTTGAAAATTGCAAAATTGCTTTTAAAATTCAAGACGACCGCCATCTGTCTGGTAACATCAGCAATGAAAGGAGAGACTGATAAATTGATTGATTTATATATGAGGGCAGTTCCTCAACCGGATTTTTACGGCTTTGAGAGATTTGCAGGCATGGGTGAGATTCTTGCCGCGTTGATTTTTGAGTCGGTATTTAAAGCGTTGAACGCACAAGCCCGGACAATCTTACCTGGCATGGCTGAGTGGCCCATACACATCCGGTTGCAATCAAAAGGCCAGCTCAGTGCCCAGAAGATCAATGAAAAACGGGAATTCACATTATTACCGATCGCATCCAAGATTGCAAGCAGATTCCTGCTCCCCTTGCTTAATAAGAATACAATACTGGTAATCCCGGGCTTTATTGCCCAAGATGAAAAGAAAAATATCGTGACCCTGGGTCGGGGTGGTAGTGATATTTCGGCGTTATTGATCGCCGAATTGCTCAATGCCCAAGAGTTGGTTTTGGTTAAAGATGTAGGAGGTATCTTGAGTGTTGATCCCAAAATCGTTTCCAATTCCCGGATGATAAAGAAACTCAGCTGGGCAGAACTGGGTGCTCTCGCCGCATCAGGTGCCCAGGTTTTAAATCCTATCTCTTTAAAGCATAGAAAGAATCTTCAGAAAATCAGGGTGATTGCTCAAGATGGGAAAAATCTTGAGAATGGAGGAACCGAGATCGTCTTTGATAAAGAGGTGAGCATCACCCTTGCTGAGAAAATCTATGGTGTTTTGACCTTCATCGGCGAAAGGATTCCAGAGACACCCGGGATTTTAAGCAAAGTCGCCCAAACACTCACCGAAAAAAAGGTCGCAGTCCATTCCCTCACAATTTCTGATAACCTTCTGGCGATATATGTTGAAGAAAGTAGAGTGGAAGAAGCTTATGAACATCTATCAAAACTCATCCCGGAAATTAAAAATTTCAAGGCATTGAATCTGAAAAAGGGAATCGCCAAGATTGTGGTGCGCAGTTTAAAATTTATAAATGAACCAGGAGCGATAAAGAAGATTGCCACACCGCTTTCAAGGGAAAAGATTAATATTTGGGAAATTTTGACTGTTCATACCGACATCATGATCTTTGTTGAAGCCCAGGATAAAATAAGGGCTTATAATCTTATCAAACAACTCTTCAAAAAGGAGTGAGCATGGCAGAAAATAAAATCAAAGTTGCCATCATTGGCTATGGCAACCTGGGAAAAGGTGTAAAAAAGGCGATAAATAGAAATCCGGATATGGAACTGGTTGGAATAATCACGCGCCGACCCGAGGTTGTGAAAAAAATTGAAAAAGATATCCCGGTATTTTCATTTGAGAATTTCAAAGTTCTCGCCGATGTGGCAATACTCTGCGGTGGTTCTAAAGAGGATATCTTTGGTCCGGAGAATAACCGAGATATCGAACGCATCCGTATTCCCGATCCTTACTCTTATGGCCAAGGTTTATACTTTGCCCAGTTTTTCAACACCGTGGACAGTTTTGATACCCATCGGCGAATTGTAGATTATTATCAACAAATCGGAAAAATCGCTAAGATTAACCGGCATACATCAGTAATTTCTGGGGGCTGGGACCCAGGGACATTCTCAGTAGAAAGAGTATTAGCCGATGCCTTTTTTCCCGGAAGCAAAATTTATACCTTTTGGGGTCCTGGTATAAGTCAGGGGCATTCTGATGCAGTCCGGCAGGTACCCGGTGTGCGGGATGCGCGGTCTTATACGATCCCGATAAAAAGTGCTCTTCGGGAGGTAAAGAAAGGTAGAAATCCAGCGTTAAAACCGCAGATGATGCACAAAAGAATTGTCTATGTCGTCGCCCATCCGGATGCCGATAAAAAAGATATCGCCCGCCGGATAAAACAGATGCCAAATTATTTTGCCGAATATGACACAAAAATCGTCTTCGTTTCCGAAGAAGAGTTAAAGCAAAAACACAGAGCATTTCCCCATCAGGGATCTGTAATTCTTTCCGGGAGCACTGGAAGCGGGAATAAAGCACTAATTGAATACCACTGTGAATGGGATAGCAATCCTGAAGCCACTGCCAGTATTCTGGTTGCCTGCGCCCGGGCCTGTTATCGTCTTCACAACGAAAAAAGATACGGCGCATTCACCATGTTAGACATCCCCCCTGTCTACTATTCACCGTACTCATCCCATGAACTTATTAAAAATTACATGTAGTTTAAATCCAAAGTTCTAACCATCTTTTATCTAAAGGAATATCCTGCCACAGACCCAATAGGGCGGAGTAATGAGGCTAAAATTCCGGCATCTCAGTTGCGAAAGACCGTTCTTACATTTTTGTAGCATTTCCACCGTTGCTCATTGCTCAGTTAAAAGTAGTCAGGGCATTGCATTATTGACAATTGGAAAATAGTGTTTATAATCTTTCATGTATCCAATTCTTATTGTGGATGATGATGAATCGATAAGGGGTCTTCTCACTGCCTTTTTCGAAGAAGAAAATTACACTGTATTATGTGCTGCCAATGGTGCCCAGGCGTGGCAGATATTTCTCCAACACCTTCCCCGGATTGTAATCCTCGATCAGCGCTTACCTGATATCCAGGGGATCGAACTTCTTAAAAAGATGAGAGAATACGATCCCGAAGTAAAGGTGGTGGTCATCACTGGTTACGGTGAGATCAAGGATGCAGTAAAAGCGATGGAGTACGGCGCTGTCAATTACCTTTTGAAACCCCTTGATCTCCAGGAGTTGCGTATAATAATTAAACAGATCCAGGAAAATCTCACTATAAAAAAAGAGCGTGATTTATACCGGGATAGACTTCAAGTTTTAACCCGAGGAAAACTGACACCATTGATCTATAAATCCAAAAAGATGGAGGAGATTTTAAATCAGGTAAAGGAAGTAGCAAAGACTAACTCCACGGTGCTACTGGAAGGTGAGAGTGGCACCGGCAAAGGACTTCTTGCCCTTTACATTCACCAAATCAGTAACCGGAGCACAGGACCATTCGTGGATATCGATTGCACAACAATTCCGGAAAACCTCCTTGAATCGGAATTATTCGGCTACGAGCCTGGTGCCTTTACCGACGCCCGGAGAAGAAAAGAAGGTTTGATTGAACTCGCTCATACCGGAACATTGTTTCTTGATGAGATAAGTAGCATGCCCCTCCTGCTGCAGGGTAAATTGTTGAAGGTGCTGGAAGAAAGGAGGTTTCGTAAATTGGGGGGAAAGAAGGATATAAATGTGGATGTGCGCATAATCGTAGCGACCAATGCCAATCTCGAAGAGATGGTGGAAAAGGGGACATTCCGAAAGGACCTCTTTTTCCGGATAAACACCTTTCCCATCCGCTTACCACCTTTGCGCGAAAGAAAGGAGGATATCATTCCCCTTGCCGAGCATTTCCTGAAAGAAATCGCCCGGGAATACCATAAAGAGATTGTCGGAATTGCTCCTGCCGCTATGGAGTTATTAAAAAATTATCACTGGCCCGGCAATATACGGGAACTGAGAAATGCGATCGAAAAGGCGATAATCATCACCCGTGCAACCTATCTCCAGCCTGAGGATATCAGCCTTGGAAAGACTGGGATGATAGAAGAAGAGACTCTGCCTTTGGACTACAATAAGGCAATAACGCGAGTAGAGATGGATCTTGTGAAGAGGGCACTCCAACAGACCCAGGGCAATCAAACCCGGGCTGCGGAATTACTTGGTGTTTCAAGAAATTTTTTGATAAGGTTGATGAAAAAATACCGTATCAATCCGTTTGCGTTTAAAACCTAAATATTGACTTCACCGCGGATTGAAGTATAATCAGAAAAAAGGAGAGGTTATGGCAACTTATATTCTCGTCACAAAATTATCGCCGGAACTGACCCGGGATTTAAGAAAACGCGCCGAGATTGGCAGGCAATGGATGGAAAGGGTGAAGAAGGACTGTCCAGAGGTGAAATTCATTGCCCATTATGCCCTTCTCGGACCTTATGATTTCCTTGATATTTATGAAGCACCCAATGAGGAGATCGCAGCGAAGGTTTCCATGATCAGCCTCTCGGGCGGTGCACTCTCCGCGGAGTCCTGGACCGCGATACCTTACAAGCGATTTCTGGAATTGATAAAAGACCTTTAAATGGATGATTTCATCTGTGTCCTGCGCTGCCGGGGAGGGAGACAAAGTAAAGACCTCTATTTGTATAACGGACCTCAAGACTGCTGGTTTAATTACACGATTTATAATGGGAATAAATCCTGCATTTATGGCTGTCTGGGGGCAGGTCACTGTGCAGAGGTCTGTCCGAAAAATGCCATTAAGTTGAATCAAGATAAACTGCCCGTTATAAATCATGATTTATGTGATGGTTGTGGTATTTGTGTTAAGGAATGCCCGAGAAAGGCATTAGAATTAATCCCCCGGAGCCATCTGATCTATCTCGCCTGCAAATCACATGATGAAGAAGAACGAGTGCAGCTTCATTGTGCTAATGGCTGCACTGGTTGTGGAATCTGTGCAAAATCCTGTCCTTATGAAGCAATAAGATTAGAAGATAATTTGCCGGTGATCGATTATGAAAAGTGCAATTCCTGCGGTATCTGCGTCCATAAATGTCCACGGAACTGTTTTGTAGACCGGGCGATCGCCCGACCTTATGGTATAATCTCATTGAAATGTAATGGCTGTGGGGTATGTGTAAAAGTATGTCAATTTGGGGCAATCACAGGGAATTTGGGGCAGAGGCATCTCATTGCCAAGGAGAAATGCATCGGCTGCGGGCGGTGTTTTGAAATATGCCCGATAAAGGCGATAACGATGGCTGGTGCCCTGGGCTATACCAGCGCCGCTTGAATTTATAAAAAAGGAAGGTGCAATGATAATTGAATATGCAAATTCGGATTTAAAAAATGCCCAGATTGCAATCATGGGTTTCCCCTATGATCGAACATCTTCATTCATTCCTGGTTCCCGCCTGGGCCCACGCTATATACGAATCTGTACCGAAAATATTGAGTGGTTTTCACCATACCAAAATCGTTCGGTGGCATCTGTGAAGATTGCCGACCTTGAAGATTATGAGTTCCGGACCGAGGACCCAATAAAAGAAATGGAAGAGAAGGCATATGAACTATACCGAAAACAAAGACGGGTCATCTTTTTGGGAGGTGAGCATACGATATCCTTTCCGATCATCAAAGGGATAAAACGAGTGATCAAGGAATTTTCCGTGATCCATTTTGATGCCCATGCCGATTTAAGAGATGAATATCATGGGGAAAGATTGAGCCATGCAGCTGCAATGCGCCGAGTAGGTGAGGTGGTGGGTTTAAAAAGTATCTATCAATTCGGAATTCGTTCCGGGACCGAAGAGGAATTTTCCCTGAACAAAAATCTCTACCGCTTTACGGTCCGGTCAAATTTAAAGCGGGTCCTTATGAAAATTCCCGAACCGATTTATCTGACGATCGATGTGGATGTGGTAGACCCTTCCCAGATGCCGGCAGTGAGCACCCCAGAACCCAACGGGATACCGTTCAAAGAGTTGATCGATTCCATCCTTCTTTTGAAAGGCAAAAGAATAATCGGGGCGGATATTGTGGAGTATAATCCGCTGGCGTGCACCCCTTATGCAACAGGAGCAGCAGTAGCAGTGATTTTGCGCGAGTTGATTTTGGTTATGGCAGGTTGAAATGGCGGTTTTTTTAATCTTTCTTTTGTCCCAGGAGTTGAATATGGAGAAGAAACAAGTCTTTCATCCAGAGATGCTCCGGGCTGATTCCATCCACTCCTACGATGTCCTCCATTATCTAATAAAACTCAACCTGCCCATGAATTCCCGATACCTTGCCGGTGGGGTTACCGTCGCCATGCGGAGCAATATCCATAATTTAAACCGGGTTGACCTTTATTTATTGGGCCTAAATGTGGATTCGGTCAAAGTTGATGGAATAAATGCCTCTTATACCCATATTGCCGAGACCATCTGGGTGACTTTACCCCACCTTTACCATCAGGGTGATTCATTTGATGTGTTCATCGGCTACAGCGGAACAGCTTCGGGAAATATGGGCTATTTGTTCTATCAGAGTCTCCATCCCATCGCCTACACCCTGGGATGTCCTTTTGCTGAGAAAAGATGGTTTCCCTGTTACGATCAACTCTGGGATAAGGCTGATTATGGAGTTGAATTTTATATCACTGTTCCGGACTCCTTCACGGTTTGTGCCACCGGCGCATTTTTAGGAAAAACCGTTGCTCAAGGTTATGCCACATACCACTGGAAGCATTGTTATCCCATCGCCCCTTACTTAATACACTTTGCTTCCAGCATCTATACGACCTATTCTGATTGGTATCATCCCGCATCCGGTGAGAGTTTGGAAATCAAATATTACTTCTGGCCCGAAGATACTGTTTATGCACCGACCGCCTTTGCACTGATTACGGATATGATAGCATTTTATGACTCGCTATTCGGTCCCTATCCATTTGAAAGGTATGGGATGGATGTGGTAACGCCGTTTTCATATGGCGGGATGGAACATCAGACGATAAGCACCATCCACCGGCAATGGCTAATTAGTAATGATTATTATGGAATGGCACACGAACTTTCCCACCAGTGGTGGGGCGATATGGTGACCTGTTTCGGTTGGCAGAATGTCTGGCTCAACGAAGGTTTCGCTACTTATTGTGATGCCCTATATCTTGAACACCGGCAGGGACATCAGGCGTTCATCAACACCATGCTCAACCGATTGAATAATTATTTCAGTGCAGAGACCGCCAATCCCCATCCGATCTATAATCCTCCTTCCAATCTCATATTCTCCTGGGGGCACAGCTATTGTAAGGGATCATGGATACTCCATATGATCAGGTATTTATGCGGCAGCGATAGTCTCTGGTTAAGATTGCTTGCCACCTACCGGGATTCATTTGCGTATAAAAATGCCTCCACCAGTGATTTAAACCGGATAATGAATCAGGTTTTGAACGGTAACTATGACTGGTTCTTCAATGAGTATGTTTATGATATGGGCTATCCCTATTACAATGTGGTCTGGAATAAGGTTTACGAACCACCAAATTGGCGCCTTGTGCTTGATATTTCCCAGATTCAAACGATCGGTCCCTCAATATTCCACATACCCCTTCCGCTCGGAATTGGCTTTAGCAATAATGATACAATCATCATCTTGCCGATAAATCAATCACCACAACATTTTGAATTCCTCCTGCCGCAAGAACCGCTCTCCATTATCGTGGATCCTGAGCATTGGGTGATTCAGAAAAATATCGTCACGGGAATTTACGAACAAAAAGAAAGTACTCTCTCCCCGTGCTCCGACCTTCCGAATGTTGGCCGGAGAATAATCCTTGCCTCAAAACAACCAAGAGAGATTGAAATTTACGATGTCCTGGGACGCCAAATCTTGAAAGGGAAGATAAAAAATCTGGTCTTTGAACCTAAAGACGCAGGGGTTTATTTTATAAAGGTAGAAGACGCGAGGAAGAAGATTGTCATTATCAAATAACAAAAGGGGAGCATAGCGCTCCCCTTTTGTTATAAAGTATTCTTAGGCGGCGGGCCGTTCCAATTTGAAGAAGTGTTTTACCTTCCATCCTTCACTGAGTAAGATATAATAGCCATCATAACCATTCGCGTCGGGTTCGGCAAAGAATTCATAGCGGACAAAGATCGTCTCGCCGAATTTGCCCCAGTTATCTTCGGTAGTTCCAGCACCCCGCTGGTCAAATTTGAAATGGGCGTAAAGCTGGATATTGGGCGAGGTAGAGATATTGATCTCCGCTGAACTATCCCCAGGAACGATGCTGTTATTAAATTCGAATTTATACCAGGTATCTTCCCAGTTCCACTTCAGATTACCTGTGACATGGACCGAATCCACACTGATAATAGTATGGAACCAGATATTCCTATGATCAGCCAACAACCCCACATCGATCTGGGTGATCACCCCGGTGTCTCCACCCCAGACATCAGGAGTGGGCATCGCCAACCATCTTATGGAATCGATCACCGTACCCGAGCTATCCAGCGGAAATTTGATGAAGAAACGGTAAAAGACATTATTCGGCCAATCCACTGGATTGGGCACGTTAATCGTCTCCGGTGGTGCAATCCAACCAAAAGGAGGGGAACACACGGTTCCGATTCCATATTTGTCCACCGAGGTCATCATCCCTAACATGGTGAGCCCCTGGATGAGATTGTTAGCTTGGTATAGTTCGTCCTCATCAGTCTTTTTTCCGCAACTGATGAAAAGAACCAACATTAACCCCATACCTACTATTACCTTTATTTTTCGCATATTAACCTCCTTTTTTCTCTCACGGACCTAATATGCAAACTTAATGCCCCATATCCACAAGAAAAACCACGATATTTCAGAAGTTTTTCCTTAGCTGCTCTATAACAAGTTATACTAAAGTTAAACAAATTGCACAAAAAGTCAACGATGTGCCCTATCTGATATCTGATAGGGCACATCGCTTTTTTAATTATCTTACCACCACCGCCTTTCTTGTGATCTGTTCTTTTTCGACTTCCAGGACCACGAAATAGATACCCGGTGACACTTTTCTCATTGATTCATCACAGGCATTCCAGTTGACACTATAAATTCCGGCTTCCTGATAATCATTCACAATATTTTTTATCAATCTTCCCGCGGCATCAAAGACTTTTAATCGGACAAACCCCGATTTTTGAACCTGATACTGTATATTCCCACCATGGGTACTCATCAAATTAGGTACCAATCTTAGGCCGGATGGAGAAATTTTGTGCACTGTTTTTTCGGCTATCCCTGCTTCGGGTAGAGGAATCACTTTTAAGCGGATCATGAAATCCCCACCACTTGTAGGGTTACCCCACTGTCCATTCACATATAACCACATATTCTGCTGGTAATTTAGACTTGGATCCATCAAGCAACTCACGGTATCGGTCCCGATCGGTGGTCCAATGATAAAACCGACCACGGCACCATTGGTCATTCGAAGATTTGCATTGGTAATCTCTTCCGCATACCAGTCATAACCAGGCGATTGGAGATTTGGTTTTGTATACACCAGTTGACCCGGGGCACCACCAGATCCAATGGTATAGACATTAAGGTCAAAGTTACCGGCGCGGCTGAAGAAAAATCTCACTTCATGGAGACGACCGCTATCAATTCCCACGGGTGCAAAGTCAAATCGGACAAACATTCCAGAACCAACACCCAGGCCACCCGGAATCCAGTAGGGTTGGCCATCATCATAATAGATCAGTATCGCATTCGTCACCTCAAAATTATAGGTGAGGGTATTAGCACTGTTTCCGGCATTGTCAACCGCTCGAATGTAATAGTAGATGTCGGTGTGATAATGCTGTGGTGGAATGAGTGCTTCGTAGATATCGGTTCCCACCAATTGCATCGGCAATCGAATCCAGGGTCCATCTTCTACCCGGTAATAGACACTAACCGAGTCTGCATTTACACCGCTTCCGGGGTCGGTAATTGTAGCGACTACTGTATAACCGTATGAGGTATCAGGAGAGTCCTCAAGGGGTGCATGTTCAATGATGGGCGGCTGGAGATCAGCAGGCGGAGTAGCGGCGATTCTTATATCATCGATGAAACAACCTTGACCACCATCAAGGGCATCATACGCAAATACAAATCGAATTTTGATCTGATTGCCCGGAGCGACATAACCCAGGGCAATGAGATTTTGGGATGCCACATCCACCCAGTTCGGTCTTGTATCATAGCAATATGCCCAGCGGGTTCCTAATAATCCGGTGTTGGCGAGACGTGAATCATAAGATGGGATCAGATGACCTAAATGAGCCGAATCAATCTGCTTCCAGGTTGCCCCATTATCCGGAGAAATCTGGACGATAAATCCATCAAAATTTGTAGCATTGCCTTCGAAATCACCCCAATAAGAGAAGGAGATAAATAATGAGTCCCAACCGGTCAAGTCGATTGTCGGTGATTCAAGACAGGTGGCATTGCCAGGATTCTGCCCAGGGGAAGGGTAGAGAGCGACATCATTCGCAGGATGACCGGGGTAGCGGTAACCGGAATGGGCGGGTGATTGAGGACCGTATACATTCGTAGTATCCCGCATTCCAAATGTTTGCATCACCACGCTTCCGGGATAACCATAAGTAGTCCAAGGTCCCAGCGTGTCTCTTTCAAAACTATCAACGAATTCCTGACGCGGTGAAAAAATGACAGTTTCGTTTTCCCTGCTACTCTCTCCAGAAAACGGACTGGGTTGGGCAGTGATATTAGAACTGATACCCAGTACTGGAATAGGAATGAGCAAACTCATAAGGGCGATAACCACAATACTGTAATAGAATCGATTTCTCATAAAACCTCCTTTCCATAAAATTTTTTCCCTAACTTTTGATCCGGTAGCGAAATTCCCATCTCTCAAATTATAATCCAAAATATTAAAATGTCAATCCTCGATTTCTGAGTCCTCTCCACATTTTTATAAAATGTTTTATTTAGTGACAATAAAACCTATGAGCAAAATTGGTAAGGGCATCCAATAATTTCAGTGTCGGACAAGGTTTTGATTGATGCCCCTCGTAGGGCAAGGCTTTCGCATTGCATAAATAAAAAGTTAGTCGGGT
>JBDRWD010000025.1 GCA_039802205.1 candidate division WOR-3 bacterium | reverse complement strand
GTGTGCTCATCAATGAGGGCCATTTAGCGAAGGCAATCCAAGGGCTTAAAAGACTTATAAAAATCTGTCCCCAACGACTTCCTCTCTTAAAGGCATCGGTATTGAATTCGCTTGGTGCGATTTATAATGCTCGGGGTGGAAAAAATCTATTCCAGGCAAAGAGACTTTTTAAAAGGGCATTCGAGATTGTTGAACGGCATGGTTTTCAGGAACTCAAGGCCAGTGTTTTGAATAACTGGGCAATGAATGAATTTAAATCCGGGAATCTGGTTGATGCCTATGAGAAAATAATTCCGGCGACCAATCTGCTGCGCGATTTTTTCTCTCCAGGCTGTGGAGCAGCATTTTATAACGGAGCAAGGATTGCTTTATTGCTTGGAGATAAGACGAGTGCGGAGAGAATCCTGGGAGAAGGAATAAATATCGGCACGCTGTTTAATGATTCCTGGTCGCTTGCCAGTGTCTACCGCGGTTATGGACTTTGGTATATGGATAACGGGAACTTGGAGAAGGCAAGGGAATTTTTCAAAAAGGCACTGACCAGTTATGAACAGACAAAAGTACCCTGGCTGATTATTACCACCTTGATTGAGATATGCAAGATTGAGATAATGGAGAAGAATTTTCTGGAGGCGGAGAAAATACTGAAAAGGATAAAGGAATTGAAAAAAGATAGTGTTGTGGAATCTGTAGCAATTGCCATCACGGAGGCGGAATTGAAAATTGGTCAGGAAAGGTATCAGGAGGCAGAGGGAATTTTACGGTCAGCGGAAAGATTGTGCCAGCGATGGTATCTCTGCTTAGAAAACTTTTTTATCCACCTCCAATTGTGCCGGCTTTTTTATCGGCAGGAGAGATTTAACTTAGCAATCAAATACCTGAAAAATTTGGTCAAAACCGCCATGCAGCATAATTATGGGTACCTGCTGATCCAGGAATTAAAAAGAGAACCCGGGCTTAGCGCGTTAATGATTAAAAATTGTATCCATCCTGATTATATATTCGCGCTTTTAAAGGAATATCAGATATTTCATATTCTTGAGGTATCCTTTTTTGGGGAACCGACGCTGGTGGTTGACCGCAAAAAGGTATTGGACCATGATTGGTGCACCACCAAAACTAAAAAATTATTTTTCTATTTGATTCTTAATAGGAACAAAGAGATTTTTCAGGAAGAGTTGATAGAAACCTTCTGGCCAAAGGCGGGCTGGAAGCAGGGATATGCCAGTTTGAGAAAAGCCGTCTCCCATATTCGTCAGACCTTACAAAAATACGGGATTAAAGAGCCAATAATAGTCCAGGCGGGACAGTATAAGCTTTCGCCTGAATTATATATCATCGCCGATGTGGACGAATTTGAGAGACTCATAAAGAATTTTAATGAAGGGCGATCATCCAATAGCGAAAATAAACGCTTACTGAGCATTTATAAAAACGGCTTTGCCCGCTCCTGGTATGATGACTGGGTTATTGCCCGAGGGGATCGTTACCAAGGGATGATGGAAAAGATAAGTTATCAATTTGCAGCCTCCAAAAGGATTAAGGGGCTTCATGATTATGACTTTTCTGCAACATCATCTTGGGAATGAAATAATTATGCAAGGTGGAAATCAACGCATCAACTCTCTTAAAATCTCATACTCTGCATCCGTATCATAACGACGATAACCCACATACGAACGCACCAAGGTAAAATTACGAATCTCCACTGCCCAAACCATCGTTATTCTGTGCCGCCCTGAATTCAACTCCACATTCCTAACTGACCTTTGGCTTCTCAAAATGCGGCTCAATTGGAATTTTCTTTTTCAGGAAATTTGTTAAACACTCTTTCCGGGATACCACTAAAGAGCCAGTCTTGATTGATGGTAATAAAGGCTCTGAGATGGACGCTGGAGCGGTAATGAGACAATACCCACAGGGCTTTGAGATAGGGTAATAGTTCCTGGGTATATTTCTTTTTTCGGCCACGTTTATGGACAAAGGTAACCATTGGGTCACCCACGAGTTTTACGCCTTGGGGGGTATAATAGACCTTGCCGGTATGATTAAGAAGCGTAGTGATGTATTTCCTGTGCATATGGAGGGCTTTTTCCAGGTCATTAAGGATTTCGGTTTTCTCCTTTTTTGATGCCTTGCGATAGCGCTCGGCATTTGATTTAATTATTGACCTTTTGGCTTTCATGGTATATACTTCCTCCGGAATGTCTATGCAAATCATAGGCACTCCTTTCGGATAGAATATATCCAGGGGTGCCTATGTTTTAAAAGTTTTGGGTAAGATATTTTATTTTGATTAAATAACCCCACTTCGGTAAGATTATTTTTGATTCAAATCGTTCTCTTGACAAAGCTCAAAATTTAAGTATACTTACCTTACATTGATGAAAAAGAAAACGGATATTCAACTCAAATCAGGTGGGAGATTAAATCTTTTAAAACGGGGAGGTCCCATTGATAACAATTCTATGGTTCTTCGTTGTGGGTCAACTTGACCATTTTGGTTTTGATAGTATCATCTCACCTAAGACTGCGGGTGTGCCGTTTTCCATAACAGTCTATGCCCTGAATAGTTCGGGTCAGCCGGTGCCTTATTACGGATCTGCCCGCATCTACATTTCTAATGTTTCCTATCCGGTCAGTCCGGATACTACGGTCTATTTCAATGGGAATAGTTCCTGGCAGGGGAATATTATGGTCTCAATCGCCGGAAACACCATCCGCTTGCGGTGCGAGGGCGATGGTAAAAATGGGGAATCCAACCCATTCCAGGTGAATCCCAATACTCCTTATCGGCTGCTTGCCATCCTTCCAGGTCAAACCTATGCACCAGGCAATCAAACAGGGAAGATCGGTAATCCGACCAGTCAGCAAGCAGGGACTTTTTTCACTCCTTACTTTTATCTTACCGACCGCTGGTGTAATCAGATAACCACCGGCAATGACTCACTGATTTTGACGAGTTCTGACGGTTTCAAACAGGCGATCTCATTCTGCTTGAATAACGGAAGTGCGAATATCGATTATGCCTTCCGGACCGCTGGTACCCAGCGGTTTTTTATTTATGATGTCACAAATTCAAGTATAAAAAGTGATACCTCAAGTAACATCTATATTTATCCAGGTGCTTATTCCAGTTTACTCGTGCTCCTGCCGGGTGAGACCCACTTACCGGGTGACACAACCCACGATTTAAATCATACCCCGGGCAAATCCGGTATTGCTTCTGCTCAGTATGTCCTGGAAGATTTTCCCATCGTCGTTTATGCTACGGATTCCATGTGGAATAAAACGAATGTTTCTGGTTATTCTATACAGCTCTCAGGTTCATCCGGTTTTTCCAATCCCTCTCCCCAGAATTTGCTCAATGGTGTTGCCAATTTCAGTGCGAATTTCTCGTCTAAAGGCGACAAATCTTTATACGCCCGGGATCTGAATAACAACTTCTTCAGTTATGATAACCCTGTAACCGTAGTCCAGCGGGCAAACAATTTTGATATCTCAATCACACCGGATACCATTTCTCCTGGAGAGGTCGCTTATATTAATGTTAAGGTATACGATAGAAATAACGAACCGATTGCGGGAAAATGGGTCTTATTTTCGGTCATCGGTGGAAATGGAAGGATTGAGGATCAGTATGATTCGGTACCCACCAACAACCAGGGTCTCTGCCAATCGCGTTTCACTATCACCACGGGCTATTTCAATGAACTTGATTCTATTGAGGTCAAGGCAGACGATTATGCTGAAACCGTAACAGTTTATATCATCATTCCTGATTCCTCGGTGATGGAAGGCAACCTGATCGCCTATCCCAATCCTTTTGGTAGAATCAATCAACCATATACCCGGTTTGTTTATTATCTGCAACAAAACTGTAATGTGATTTTTTCTATATATGACGCATTTGGCAACCAGGTGCACCATGAAGAGATTTCTGCGGGTCAAAATGGAGCACGCCTTGGAATAAATATGCTTCTCTGGGATGGTCGGAATGATAATGGGAAGAAAGTTGCCAGTGGTGTCTATTATGTGGTTTTGAAAGGTTATCTCCACACCAATGTCTTTTTGGAAAAAAGAATAAGGGTAGGTGTGATATGGTAGTAGATGCAAGTCGTGCAAAAGCCAATTTTATTCAGAGAAAAGGTTTTATTTTCTTTGTTTTCGGCATCTTGCTTTTCATTTTCAATCGGACCTTCGCCCAGGACGGTGGTCTCCCGGGAGCAGTCCTGAATTACGGCATGAGTCCGAGGACTACAGCCCTCGGGAAAGCCTTTACCGGACTTGCCGATGATGTGGAAGCGACATATTTTAATCCGGCTGGTCTTGTCCAGTTATACACTCATAACATCAAATCCTCTTATCTTGACCTCTATGGCCACCAACTGGGTTATCTCGGTTATGCCCTGCCCACCCGGCGTTTTGGTACTTTCGGTGGGAATATCATTCATTTTCGCGCCAAGGGGATCGATTCCCGGGATGTAAATATGAATCCATACGGAAGTTACTATTTTGCTCAGAGTTGCATATTGCTATCCTATGCTTATTCTCTCGCTAACGAGTTGAGTATCGGCACCAATCTGAAATTTGTTACCAGTAAGATCGCCCAGTACGGAGCTATTGGAATAGGAGGGGATGTCGGTATCTTCCTCTTTCCCCGGTATAATTATACATTGGGGTTTTCAGTCCAAAATCTCTTAGGACCGCGTTTGCAGTATTTGGAGAACGGGACCGTGGAGGAATTTCCAGTGACATTACGCTTTGGTGGTGCCGTAAAACTGTATCAAGGACGGGCGATCATTATTGCTGACCTTACTAAGAATACTCTGGAGTACTCGTCGGTCAAACCCCATCTCGGTTTTGAATTTGTTCCGGTCTATCCGATTTTCATTTTGCGTGCAGGGTTTGATGAGAATACTCTCAACGCAGGTGTCGGAGTGAGAAAATTATTCGGCAATATGTCGTTTGGGATTGATTATGCCGTGGAATTGCACCACAAATCGAATTACCTTTTGCCTCCCCGCCATAAAATAGGGGCGTTTATTGAATTTGGTGGGTTCCGGACCTGGGTTACCGCAACTCCTAAGGAATTTTCACCGGCGCCGGGTAGAAAAGAAAATGTTGCCTGGTTAGACCTCCATTATACCACAAAACGCGAGGTGGAGCGGTGGCAATTGCTTATCAAAAATCAATATGGAGAAGTGGTCCGAACCTATTCAGGTTGGGATGCCCCGCCTTTAAGGTTATCCTGGGATGGCCTGGACGATGTGGGAAGATTAGTTGCCGATGGCAAGTATTATTATGAAATAATCATTATTGACAAGGGAAAAGAACGAATCTCGTTTAGCGATTATCTGGTGAAGATCGTAACCCTTGGTCCCAAGGGTGAGATCGAATTCGTGCCCCAGGAGTAGTAATGCTACTACTATTTTTGATTTTTGCTCTCACCGATTACAATCAACTCATCACCGATTATGAAATTGCCCACAAGCTTTTCCTCCAGGAGAATTACGAACAGGCATTGCAATATTTCTTGGCGATTTTAAAAAAATATGGTAAAACTGATTTCGAAGATGAAATCCGCTTCCGGGTGGCTGAGTGTTATTTCAATATCAAAGAATATGACAGAGCCAAAGAGAATTTTGAGATCATACTCCGCCACAAGAAATACGATTATTTAGAACCCGAGTGTCTCTATGCCATTGGTATCATAGATATTCTCCAGGGTAATTATAAAGAAGCCGAACAGGTGTTACAGAAATTGATAAAAAATCCTGCATATCGAGAAGAGAACCGGGCAAATTTTGCGCTTGGTGTGCTATATTATTTCCGGGGGAGCTATTTGGAAGCCAAAGAAAAACTTGAGGATATAAATCTGCTGGAGGCGAAATTTTATTACGGTAAGAGCCTCGCCCGTTTGGGCTATCCCCTGGAGGCGATAAAATCATTTAAAGAGATTTTAGACCAGGCACCGAATACCCCGATTGCAATTCTTGCGGAATTCTCCAGGGCTGAAGCCCTATTTTTCAATAAAGATTTTGACGGTGCCCGGGTCAAATTTCGCGATTTCATAGCCTATTATCCAAAATCGCCACTTGTTGATTATGCCCATTTCTTCTATGCCGCCTCTTTAATCCATTATAAAGATTATGCGGGGGCCGTTGAACATCTGATCCCTCTTACCCGACACCGGGATAATCTTCTCGCTGCCCATGCCGGTTATCTGCTCGGGATATGCCGGACTAATCTCGGTGATGGATTAGGAGCGGTGAGTGCCTTTCAACGGGTTAGAGCCAATTACCCGAATACCCTGATTTCCTCTTATGCCAACCTCCAGTTGACCAAGGCATTACTTGCCTATGGTGATACACTCCAGGCGTTGACTTCCTCAGCGCAGCTTGCCACAATGTTTGCTACTGGCGAACTTGCCAGTGTTGGTGAGTATCTGACCGGTATGATTTATTTCCAGAAAAAGGACTATGTCAACGCTATCCGTTTCTTTGAGTCCTTATTAGCAAAATATCCCCGCTCACCCTTGCGTGAACCCGGGGCAACGATGCTTATGTATTCACTTTATAACCTAAAAAATTTTGAATATGCAGTAACATTTGGGAGTAAATATATAAAAGATTTTCCGGAAGAAAAGAGTGAGTGGCGAGGAAGAACATTATACTTTCTTGCAGAAGCATACTACTATTTAAAAAATTTCAGTGAAGCCGAAAAGACCTATCTTGCGGTGACCAAAGATTACTTCGGTATTGAAATCTCTCCTTATGCCCGTTTAGGTCTCGCTTATGCTTTGTATAATCAGGAACGAAATCGCGAAGCCCAGGAGATATTTGAAAACATGAGCAAAACCCCTTATGATGATTCTTCGTTAGTGATTGCTATCTACCTTGGACTTGGCTATACCCAGTATAACCAGCGGGATTACATGAAGGCACGGGAAACATTTGAGGCTTTGTATAATACTTTTCCCAAGGATGAACGGTGTGCAGTCCCGGCGTTGTTTTATGCAGGTCTGGCCTATTATAATCTGGAATATTATGCCAATGCTATTGAATGCTGGGAAAAACTGGTTGGTAATTTCCCCCTCGCCAAAAAGTCTGCCGAAGCTGGCTTTCGTGCAGGTGATACATACTTCAAGGCATTGGAATACGAAAAAGCCCGGAGTCTTTTCCGCTGGGTTGTGGAAAATCATCCCCACGATGATTTTGCCCGTTCTGCCCAATTAGCCCTTGCCCAGAGTTATTATAATCAGAAAAATTACGATGAGGCGATAAGAGAATTCCAAAAATTTCTTGACCTTTATCCTACAGCCGAAGAAGCCACCGCCGCCCGGAAGGGGATGGAGATGTGCTATTATCAAAAGGGGCTCGAATCGACAGAGGCAATGCAGTATTTTGTGGAGAGATTTCCTCAGAGTGAACTGGCAGCCGATGGACAATATCAGATCGCCCAGAAATTTTTTGATGAGAAGAAATACCAGCAGGCAATGGAAGAGTTCATAAAGGTGGTCATAAATTTTCCTAACTCTTCTTATGCACCGGATGCCTTACTCCTCGCCGCGGAATGCGCAGTAAATATTGAAGATTGGTTGAAGGCTGCTGAGCTTTACGAACGCTATCTGGGTTATTTTCCTAAAGGAAAAGAGAAAGACGCAGTTTATTTTAATCTCGGGACCTCTTATTTTAATTTAAAAGAATACGGCAAGGCGTTGAAGAGTTTTCAGGTCGTAGTTGATTCTTTCCCTTCCTCCCCATATAGTGCCAATGCCCAGCATAATGTGGGGGTATGCAGAAAATATCTTGGCGAAGGTGGCGTAGGAACTCCAGAAACCGCCTTACCCAAGATGGAGCCTTCTCCAGACAGTCTAAAAAAATAAAAGGAGGTTAAATGATTTTGGGGCAACCATTGATTGAAATTTTCAAAGGCAGCATAGTAATGATTATTCTGTTAATTTGTTCTGTCATTGCCCTGGCTTTGATCATCGAGCGGTTTTTGTATTTTGCCCGGAATAGTTTTGATACCCGGATCGGGTTTTTACGCTTCAGTCAGATATTGCGCAATCAGGGCGTAAGTTCTGCACTGGCTTATGCCCAGCAGAAAAAGAACCCTTTATATGGCTTGTTTGCAGTTGCACTCCAAAATCAGCATCTTGATGCGGAAAATCTTTATGATGTGCTTTCCAGCTATGTCATTGAAGAGAAATTGAAGTTTGACCGTTATCTGGGCGGGATGGGTACTTTAGCCAATGCCGCCACATTATTAGGACTTTTAGGGACTGTAACCGGTTTGATTCGAGCCTTCCATAATATTGCAATAACCGGTTCTGGTGGTCCTGCGGTGATCTCGGCTGGAATTGCCGAGGCACTCCTTACAACCGCCTTCGGACTCTTCATCGGTATTCCGACTCTTTTCTTTTATAATTATTATACCAAAAAAAGCAATGAATTGGCGCTCGCTTTAGAAGGGACCTGTGATAAACTGATCGTGCTCTTAGATACGATGCGGAAAAAATCTCCAGCACCGAACCCCGAACCTACCATCACCCCCAAACAGTCATCCAACCCTCCCCCTGAGGATACTACCTGGAAGTTTTAAAATGGTTGATATAAACAAACCGGCCTGAAGATGAGAAGGAGAAAAAAGATTCAATTCACCACCGAGCCTCAAGGTTTGATTCTCAATTCATTAGTGGATATTGCCCTCTCATTAGTTATTGGCTTTATTGTGGCCATACCTCTGTTTTTTGAATCCGGCATTTTTGTGAATACACCGGGTGTAGCTACGGGTTCGGCAGCAGAGGTGAGCGATATAAAAGTGAATATCCACCTTTTAAATGATGGGGGGATTCTTTTAAACGAAGAACCGGTTACCTACGAAAAATTGGAAGAACTATTGCCCCAGTTGCTCGCCCGAAGCCTGGAGAAAAGGGTCATCGTTTCCACGGATTCAGAAGTTACTTATGAAAGGGTGATACAGATCCTTGATCTCGCAAAACAGAAAGGTGCGGGTGAACTTGCGTTATTAAGGAGTAGAAGATGAGACGGATGGAAAATGTAGATATCTTGCCAATGGCAGCAGTCGCCTTGATGGTGGTCTTGATGATGATGGTTCTTGCACCCATGACCATGACCCATACCAACACGCCGGTGGAAGTGCCGCGGGCACATACCGCCGAAGCCAAGACCGAAGAGAATTTCACTATCACCTATACTCTTGATAAAAAATTATACATCAATGACCAACCCATCGCACCCGAAGATTTTGATAGCATCGTTCAGCAGGCAGTCGCGAAAGATCCCTACCAGTTAATTGTAATACGGGCAGACCGGCAAGTCCTACATAAAGAAGTCTTAGAAATCCTCGCCCGGGTGAAACAAGCCGGTGCTAAACGGATCGCCTGTGCAACGAAGAAACCAAAGGAATGAACATGTTCAAAGATAAAAGATTGAATTTAGGGGTCGCCATCTCAATCATCGTTCATATCCTGCTCTTTCTTCTTTTTTCTCGGTCAAGCTCGGCTTCGATGGGTAATTACGAAGACATTAGGGAGGTTACATTTCTTGATCAATCCTACCGCCCGGAAGTCGCGAAGGTAGTCACCAAAGGTTCGATCTGGGGCGAAATCCCTGAAACTCCAACACCGGCAAGTAGTGGCACCTATGGGGGTAGCGATATTGTAACCCCGGCAATCGATTTGAATGTCAAATTGGACCGGAGTCAGGCAAAGATCGATCTGAACCGTTATGCACCTCAAGAAGGTGTCGGTGAGGTGATAAAAATTGGGAGTGTGAAGAATGGCACGATGAAATCTACTGAAGAGATTCTTGCTGAAAAACCGATTTCCTTAGCCAAAAATCTTCCCCGTGGTGCAGGAACCGAGGGGGGCACTGGTATTGGTTTCTATGGCGGCATCGGTCGACCCGCAGAAACTCCAACGATAAAGATCGATAAGAAACCACCTCCTGCTGCACCGACTTCACAAATCGGCAAGCAGGTGGAGACTAAGGTTGAGGAGAAATTAAAGGTGGAAGCAAAAGGGACTGCCATCTCACTCGCCGGACCTATTGCGGATCGGGCGATACTTAAAAAACCTCTACCTCAGTATCCAGCCTGGTGTTTACAAAAAGGTATCTCAGGGATGGTGAAGGTGCGGGTGGAGGTCAATCCCGATGGACAGGTGCGCGAAAATATCCGCATAGAAATTTCTTCTGGCTATCCCGATCTGGACCAGAGCGTGGTAAATGCCGTGCGCTTATGGCTCTTCGCTCCATTGCCGGCGAATGTCAAGCAAGAGATTCAGTGGGGAATAATCACTTTTAAGTTTGTCTGCGGCTAAAAGGAGTAAAAATGAACTTTTTGTTTATTATCTTTCTCTTTGCCCAGACAGCAAAAAAATCCGAACATGAAATCGGTGAAGAGGTCATCCGGGGCGAATTGAAATATAAAATAACCGAACCCAAAATCTATCTCCAGGTAGCTTTAAACCCCTTTGCCCCACTCGATTCGGTCATATCCAAAGAACAATATATCTTCGATGAGAAACTCTATGCTACAATCGATGCTTTAAATACCCCGATTCTTTATCTCCACAGCGAATATTTGAGAATGCCCCTGGTGACACGCTTGATGTATGGAAGTATCGCACTTTTTATCCCCCGCTTTGAAAAGACTGTCTCTTCCTGGGAATTGACCATCATTGATGCCAAGGGGGAAGTCGTTCGGCGCTATGCCCAACGCGGTATGCCTCCCGCAGTGTTATCCTGGGATGGCCGGACCGATAAAGGTGAGATGTGTAATATGGGCGAAGTGTATAATTATGTATTCACCGCTTTTGATGCTATCGGTAATCCTACGCGGATAACCGGCCGGGCATATAGATTCAATGGAGTAGTATACGAAGAAAAGGGTAGCACAATAATCGCGGTAGCTGCGGGCGCCTTATTTGAAGAAAATTCCGCTACTCTGCACCCCGAAGCCGGTCCTTATATAGAGGAGATCGCCAATATTGTAAAAGAAAAATTCAAAAAAGAAGTAGTCGTCTATTCGTATTCCGAGTCCGAAGCCCTTGCCCGCACCAGGGGTGAACTCATTTTAAACGAAATCACCAAAAGGACCGTTTTACCGAGCAAAGGGGTGAGCACTGCACCCCGTTTTATTCCCGGTCTTTTGCCCAAGTATTCAAAGATTGAGATAGTCGTCCATTAAGGGTCTCCAACCCCAGAATCTCGCAGGTATTTTTTTATTTTGTGACCTTAATCTCAAATGGTTCTGCAATCGCCTCTTTATCAGTATTGTAGTATTCATATACCTTTGAAGCACGCACCTTTGCCCGGATGGGATATTTCGCCTTTAGACTATAGGTCAATTTCACTGGTTTATCCGCGGAGATAGATTCGAGATAGATGATGATCTGGCGGGGAGTTAGATTATATTTCTGGATCACTTTTTTGTTAACATATTCATCAAGCATTGGTGTGAGGACTTCAAATCCCGGAGGTATTCCCAGATCCACCATCACCATCTGGGCTGTTCCGCCTTTTAAGAGTCTGATAATAACCTCTACATTGACCAAATCATTGATTGTCAATTGTTTGCGGTCGTAACGAACATCAATATCAAATAGCGGCATTGGTGGTTTGGGTAAATCCTTCCAGGGGATGTAGTAGGCACTCGTTATTTCATATAAGAAACTCCCTTCACCTTTGAGTTGGAGTTCCACCGTATTTTCGTTTTTTAAATTTTCATTCAAATCGATCTGCTGCATCACATCGGCATTATTTTTGTCGACCTTTATCTCAGTAACCTTCTTACCGTTGTGGATAACTACGATTGTGGCATTTACATCCTCACTCATTCCCCCCAGAGCTCCCACCAGTGCCCGCAGGGCAATAATCGTGCCCTGAGTTGTATACCAGGTTCCACCGGGATCCTTGGCACGAATCAAATAGGTCAATGCCTTGGTTGTAGCATTGGTGAATTTACCGGATTTTACCAAGGCATAGGTTGCCAGACCGCTCGCCTCAATATCCGCCCCCTTGCCTCCAGTAAAGGTTATCGAAGGCAAATTCGATTCCCAATACAGAGCCCCATTATCTTCTTTTGCCAGCTCAAGGAGCTTGCGCAGAATTCTTATCGTCAGCTCGGATTTTGGTTCCATAGCAACAAAGGCATTCGCAACAAGGGCCAAGATATAGGCATCGTTTACCTTTTCCCATTTGCTTTTTAAATAATCAAGCCCTTTTTGGGCAGCACCGGTTTTATCTCCAATCTCAGCAAGTGCCCAGACGATATAGGCAGTTGGTAATATCTCGTTATTCTGAATCCGACCCCAGGCTTCGGCATGGAGATATTGCGCATCCGGTTTCCAGGAACCATTCTTTTCCTGTTGTTCTTTCAACCACTGAGCAGTCCTTTCTATCACCCGCTCATCAATACTGTAGACTTTGTTCATGTCGTTGAATTCCATTAGACCATAGGCGGTGAGGATTTTATTTGCAGGCGGGTCTCCAAACCAGGAGAATCCACCACCCTTCACTTCAAAAGATAACAACCGCTGATAACCAATGCTGATGTATTCCTCGGCTTTCATCTCGGTCTCGGGTTTGATCTGTCCGGTCTTGCGGAGATAATCCAGGATCAAAATATTGGGATAGGTTATTGATGAGGTCTGTTCAAAACACCCATAGGGCATGCCGAGCATTTTATCCAACCCCTCTACGACCTGAGAATAGATTCCCGGGTAGAGTTTTAAAATTAAGGAATTAGCACCAGGTACCGCATGGTCCGGAAAACGCACTTTCTTTATCACATTTCCTTCTAATCGGTCGGAAATAATATTTTCAAACCTTTTGCCGTCGGGCAGTACCGCAATCGTGCGCTTGATCGCATCCGACTTTGCCTCGCCATAAGCCTTTACGGTTAAGGTATGGTAGCCGAGTTCGGTCATCTTTATCGGGAAATAGACTACCGAAACTTCGTCTTTATTAAGGGTCTTGGTGATTTCCCTATCTCCGAGAATTTCAAACCCCTCGCCTTTCTCCAGAACGATCTTGATTTTCTGTGACCGGGGCAGATAATTGTAAAGCGCCACCGGAATTGATATCTCATCACCCTGGGTCAGAGATAGGGGTAGGTCAATATCCACAAAGAAATCTTGGAATACTCGGATCTGGGATAATTCCGAGCCGAGTTCACCTTGGGATGTGGAGGCAAACATCGTGATTCGCCATGTCGTGATCGCATCCGGCATTGTGAGGGAAATCTTTGCCTGTCCATTTCCATCAGTGATAAGGGCGGGTTCAAAGAGGAAAGTCTCCGGAAAGTATTCCCTCACCCTTGGTTCTTCAGGACTCTTTTGTTCTTTTGCCAACTTATCCATAGTGGTTCCTTTCTGGAGGCTCGGCACGGGCATAGGACCCTCAGGAGCGAATCTTACTTCATCCATATGCATTAATCTTCTCCACCCCCATTCGGTTATATCGTCGTCTGTATCAAATATTCCATCTGGTCCGGCACTGGTAATAGTGAAATAAGAGAAGTATTCATCATTACAGGCGATGCGATATTTTCGGTTCCAAGGATCTAAAATATCGGTCTCTTTAAGTAATTTTTCTTTTATTAAGGTTTCAATGGCGTCAACGGTCTTCGGGAAGTTTTTATATCGGTCATAATATTTGTTGAGTGCTCCGTTGAGTTTATCACGCAATTTGGCAAGTTTAGGATAGAAAACTTCCGCAAGTTTTTCATTGGTCTCGATCGGCGTAGTATAATTAACCGGATAGGGGTCTTTCGGTGTCAGGGTGGAAAACATTACAATCTCTGCCCTTTCATCTATCATCGGTTGTTTAACAATATTTGCCGGTTCAAAGCCGTGGATTTCATAACGGGGGGTCATTATTTCTTTCTCCAGGGTGAAATAGACCTTCTCCAATCCAGGCTGTAACTCGCTCACAGCAAAGACCGCTTCATCAACGATCGCCAGACAAAGGGTTGCATTTTTGGGTCCACCATTTTTATCAGTAATGGTAAATAGAATCCTTCCTTCCTCACCCGGTTGATATTCATTTTTGTCGGGCTTGACATTTATCTTAAGATCGTCGGCGCCATGCACATAACAGAATCTTGTGTCACGGATGATATCCGAACCAGTCGTCACGATGTAGGCATGGAGCCAAACAGAACCTGCCAGCGCGGGTGTCAGAGGCAATTTATAACTCCCCTTGCCATCTTTTATTTCAAGCGACTTGGTCAAAATGGTCTGATTGTCTTTGATGATATCAATATAAACCCGACCAGTCTTCTTGGTGGTGAGAAATTCTAAGTCCATCAGATCCCCGACTTTGTATATGCCGCGTCTCATGCGCATAATTATCTGTTCCTGCTCAGTATTGAGATTGAATTCCTTCTCCACCTCGACCGTTGTGCCTTTATCATCGGTCACCTTTGCACTGATTTGGACTCGGGAATCTTTCGGCTGATATTTGAATTCAGCGACTCCGTAATCATCGGTATTGCCGGTCTGTTTTAGCCCTTCAATATTTAACTCTACCTTTGCCCGGCATGGAGAACCATCTGGATAGTTTGCTACCACATATATCCGGTTTTCAAGATTCGGTTTCAATTGACCTCCCTCGGGCACAAGCGCAACATTTATCAGATTTTGCACTACCTTTTTTGTCAAGGTGATTTTTTCACTGTGGTTTGCCTTATCAATCACTTCAATATCCAACCGCACCAGGGCATCACCTTTCTCCAGTGGTTCACCCACAAAATATGTAGGGAGTTTGTAACTGAAATGATACAGACCGTTTCTATCGGTTTTACCTTCCAGGACCGCCTCTTCATTAAAACCGATATCAAATTTATAAACCGTAATTTTTACCGCACCATCGACGACTGGCTTGCCAAAAAAATATTGGACATCAACATCGCCTTCCATTTTTTCACCAGGGAGGTAGAATTCTTTATCGGTCTTTAATGTGATTTTAAATTTGGGCAGGAGATATCTCTCAACCTTTACTGTCTTTTCGGTTTTTTCTTCGTCGAACACCGCTCTGATCACCCAGTTCCCAAAGTTTACCTCATCTGCAAGGAGAAATGAAGTATAGGCGACTCCAAATTGATCCGTCTTTAAGGTTTTTTTGAATACTTTATTCCCTTTGGCATCTTCAATCTCCAAAATTACTTCTTTATTTTTTACCGCATGCAACTTTGGTTTTTGTAGGGTTAATGTCCGAATGTGGATCGTTTGTCCGGGCTGGTATATTGGCTTATCGGTAACCAGGTATGTAAGATAACCGCTGGTGAGATTTATGACTGTTTCATATTCATCTTTACCCAATTCAGAGCTCACGAGGAATTTGAGACGGGCACTTTTTAACCCCCCGGCAATGGTGAAGTTCGTCTCACAACTTCCTGAATTATCGGTTTTTCCTTCATAAACCATATTCTGCTTATCTTTCGTCTCCAAAAATACTTTGACCTGGGCTTCTGGAATCGGTTGGTCATTCCGTTGATTCTTAACAATTATTCGGTATTTTATCGGTGTTCCGTAAATGAACCGGTCCTGGCCAAGGATCTTTACGACCATCTTATCCTGGAGTTGAAAGAGGGAGTAGACCTTTGTCTGTTTTTTAAATATTACCTTCACCCGCAAAAGATCAAAATCATCAACTTTTTTCTTTAATTTAATCTTTACAGGAAATGAATAGTAATCCTTATCAATGCTGAGTAGATGGTTAGACGCACCAAGTATTTCATCTGCAGGGTCCAGGATTTCGATTCTACAATCTCCATGTTCACCTTTTAATCCCTCAATAGGAATATTTAATTGTAAATGTAAATCGGATTCATCAGATCTGAAGCCTATTCTCGTTAACAGGCTTAAGCCAATTATCCCCATACTTAAAGGTATAAATATCTTCATATTTCCTCCTTAATAATAAGTACAAAATCTTGGGTAAAAAATTCCACCATTATCGTAAATCCTCAGCCGGCCGGGGCCGACAGAGGTAAAATCCCTGACCATATTTTATCCCCAAACTTTTAATAAATTCAAGTTCAGATTCATTTTCAATGCCTTCAGCGATGATCATCGAATTTATCCGGCGGGCAAAATGGACAAAAGATTTGATCAATTCCTGACGGATAAGATTCTTATCAATATCCCGGACCAGGGTCCGGTCATATTTTAGATAATCCGGTCCAATCTCACTTATTCGTTCCAGTGTTGAATAGCCCACACCAACATCATCAAGGGCAATCTTCAATCCCTGGCCCCTGGTCCGGACAACTATCTCCTGGTAGATGCCATAATGGGGAATTGCGAATTTTTCCGTGATCTCTATCACCACCCGCTCCCGGGCGATGCCTGTTTCATTTAAAGTATTGAGAAAATTCTCATCAATAAGATTGGGGATTTGGTCAGGTGTGATATTTAAAAAAAGTAGGGAGTTTGTGTTTAACTGGGCAGCATTCCTAATTGCGTTATAAAAACATAACTGCTCAACCTGAGGCAAAAGCTCATATTTAGCAGCAAGGGTGAAGATGGTGTCCGGATCTTCAAAAAAAGAACCCTTTGGTCCACGGGTCAACGCCTCATAACCATAAATCGTACCCCTTTCCAAGTCATATATTGGTTGGTAAACCGTGCTTAACTGATTGGTGTCCAGAATCCTTGCCAGTTCCCGATAAAGCTCCCGCTCTTTCAATTTATCATAAAAATGCGCAGCATATTTTACTTCCTCGATTGTTTGGTAGAGCAACCTTTCGGTTCGCACCATTGGATCGAGCCTTAGTACCTGGTAATTAATATGGAAATCAATCCTTTCACGGACTTCGGGATGTTTAAATTCTTCTTTTATTTTTTCGACCTTTATCCGCATTTGTTCGCATATTTCTCGTAAGTATTCTTTATTCACCGTCTCTCCACTTCCCCCCTTATTCATGAAAATAAAGAAGCCATCGCCCATCAAGGAAGAGACGGTAACAATTGCTGAACGGGGGATGAGCTTACCAATTTCACTCAGCACGCAAATGGTGAAATGTTTGATTAACTCATCGTAAGTCTCCCAGCCAAAGACTGGCTCTATCCGTTGTTGATCACCGATGGCGATGTAAAGAATTCCGATTATCTTATCTTGTTCAATAATTCTTCTTAAATCATCAAAAACCGCATAAATCGTCGGCAAACCGCTTGCCCGATCATAGAGATTAAGACGATATCGGTATAATTCGGATTGCAACTTTTCAAAATCGTCATTCATAGATTATTCTTCTCAAGGTAATAAAAAATTTCGTTTACCCTTTTCAATAACTCATCCGCGGTAAATGGTTTACAGATATAGTCCACCGCTCCCTCTTTTAAACCGATGATTTTATCATAAGCATCAACCCTGGCGGTCAACATTGCCACGGGGATTTTTTTCAGTCTTTCATCGGATTTCATCATCTGCATCATTTGCCAACCATCAATCTCGGGCAACATGATATCCAACAACAAAAGGTCAATTTTTTCGGAATGCAGTAATGCTAATCCCTGTTTGGCATCCTTTGCTTTAAATACCACATATCCGGCATCCTTTAATACTCTTTCAACAAAATCAAGGATATCATCTTCATCATCTACGATCAGAATGTATTTATTCATTGCACCCTCCTCTGGGGCAGAGAAAAAAAGAATTTGTTCACTCCATCTTTACTTTCAGCCCATATTTTACCCTCATGGGCTTCTATGATATTTCTGGCAATGGAAAGACCCAATCCAATCCCTCCGTATTTTCTTGAAGCATCGGTATCAACTTGATGAAATGGTTCAAAGATCTTCTCCAACTGGTCTTGAGGGATGGTTGGTCCTTGATTGGAAATCTCAAATTGGAACATTTCGTTATCTCCCTCCTCCACTCTTCTGGTCTGGATTTTAATCATACTTTTGGGATAGGCAAATTTAATGCCGTTATTTATCAGATTCTCAAGTACAGTGCGGATTCCGTTTTTATCCGCATATATCTCACGGACTTCCAAAGTCTCTGCAAAAGAGAGTTCCTTTCGCCTCATTTCTGGAGTAAAATCATGGATCACGATTGTGATTAATTCGCCTATATCAAATTTTTCTGGATTTAACTGCACTCCTTCAAGGGTGTATTTAGAGATGAGAAGCAATGAATGAATTTCTTTATTTAGGCGTTCCAGGTTTCTGCGGATCACTTCCAAGCTGTGTTTCTGGTCTTCGTTCAAGTCCCCCATTTTCCCTTTCGCGAGATAATCCACATACCCTAAGGATGCAGTGAGCGGGGTTCTCAGTTCATGGGAGATATTGGCAAGAAGTTGGGTCTTTTGAGCATCCCGGCGTTTTAACTCAGCCACTAAGTTATTAAGTTCCCGGATGTTTTCCCGGATCTTTTCGCTCATAAAATTAAATGCCCAGGCCAGGTCCTCAAATTCATCTCCGGTTCGGATTTCAGTAATCGGACTGAAATCACCCTGGGCAATCCGTTTTGCCCCTTCACTCAGGACCTTCAAATGGCCGGTAATTCGTTGTGCCAAGGCGTAGGCGAGTATTATTCCTAACAAGATTGTTACCGCCGTCATCACTGCACTCCCGACAACAACATCCTTCAATTCTTTTTTCAATCTTTCCAGTGTGAAGTAATAAACTATGGAGTAATTGTGGACACCGTATTCATCAATATACGGGGCGATGATACATACCCAATCGTTAGTCTGGATCTTCATCTCCATCTTTTTTAAATTCGCTAATACAAAATCATCATCAGTATACTTCAAAGCCGGAAGGAAAACCAGCCCTTTCTCATACTGATTCATGTCATAGTAAATGCGTCCTTTTAAATCGACAATTTGAATATTTTTTAAATCGCGGTTAAGATTGCGGTTACTTATAATAATGGACCGAAATTTGAAAAAGGCGTTTTTATAATAACGCAAAAAGGCATCACCAATTTTGTCTGTAGAAAGCAAAACAAAGTTTTGGGCATTATTTACGATTTCGCTGCGCAATTCTTTACTCCGGGCATTGGCCATAAATAACCCCATGAGACCGAAAATGATGGTGATGATAATGGCTAAAGAGATTATTAACTTCGTTTGAAACGAGAGTTTCATTTTTTAAACTTTATTTCGGCAAGACGGATCGTCTGGTCAATCCGCGGCACAAAATCGATATCTGGCGAGAGACCATAAATCCTTGGTTCCCAGAGAATGGGAATGATGGGCATTTCCACCAAAAGGGTCTTCTGTATATGATTTATGATATTTAATCGTTCTTCTGGATCGGCAATCTGAGAAGCACAATTGATGAGACTGTCAATCTGGCGATTGGAAAAGCCCGAACGATTCATCAGCCCGGTACCTTTTTGGGGGTCATAGGTATAGAAAAAGGCTTCCAGGATCGTACTCAGACCATCTAAGGTAGTGACAAGAGCCGAAATCAGATAACAATCAAATCTTCTTTTTTCCACACCTTCCCAGAATGCCTTGGCTTCCAGCGGATGCTCCACGATTCTCACACCTACTGCACGGAAAAATGAAGCGATGTGTGTTCCCAGTTCCTGGATCGCCTTGCCATAATAAAGGTGGATTTCCGGATTGCCAAATTTTTTAATCAGTTGCACTGCACTATCCGGATTATAACTCAATGGCGGGAGGTCAGGACAGTAGCCAACCATACCGCGAGGAATGAATTGGTTGGCAGGCTGGGCAAGTCCCTGGTAGAGTTCTTTATTCAATTTGGCACGGTCAATTGCCAGGGAGAGTGCATTCCGAAACTCACGTTGGTTGAAAGGATATTTTCTTATATCCATCTGGAGATAACGCGCCGCTACCCCGGAAATAGCGATCATCTTAATGCTATCTTTCATTTGGGTATACACCGATATGGGTACACCATATAAAACACAATTTTTGCAATTTCTAAAAAGCGCGAGGCGGTCTTTAAATTCAGGAATAAATTTGAATACTCCCCTGCTTATTGGTGGTTTTGGCCCCCAGTAATATTGAAACAGTACACAAACAATAGAATCATCAGAGATAAATGTGGCCTTAAAAGGTCCGGTTCCAATAGGGGAACTGAAATTTTCATAACCTTCAGGAACGATATAGAGGCGATCGATCTCATTTAAAAGTGCATGGTAGGGAGACCTTGTCTTTATTATCAGACGATGAGGGCCCGCGGCATAAATTGTGTCCACAATCCTTTTAAGGGTTGCATTCTCAGTTGTATTATTCCGGATCGTCCGGTATAATGAATAAACTGCGTCTCTTCCCCTAAACTCCTCGCCATTATGAAAATGGACACCTTCTCTTAAATCAAACACCCAGGTCAGACTATCTGACAGGTACCAGTTCCGGGCGAGACAGGGCACCAGACGGAGATCCGGAGTATATTCAATAAGCCCCTGATAGATATTAGAAAGGATGGAAATCGTCACGATTTCATTCCGCCTATGGGGATCAAGAGTGCGGGGTGGCCGGTCATATAAGATGGTGATGGTATGGGTTTTCTTTGCGCATGGGCAAAGGAAAAGACTGAGCACGAAGATCGATAGATATTTTCTCAGATTATATTTAATCATTTCTTTAATCTTATCTCCTTCACGATAATCAACTCATCCAATCGGGGATTCCACTCAATCCTTTCAGAGATGCCATAGATTTCTTTTTCCCAGACCACCGGAATTTTGGGCAGGTCGGTTAATAAAATTCTCTGGGCTTCATTGGTTAATTTTATGCAATGTTTAAGGTCTGATGTTCTAATCATCCGCTCAATCAGGGTATCAAGGATCGGATTTGAATAACCAATATTATTCTGAGTCCCGAGTCCTCTTGCTAAATCCTGGGTGTGAAAGGAACTGCGCAATATGCTTATTCCTTCATTAGAAAGTGGAACGCTGGCGATAAGATAGAATTCTGATTTGCGCGAATTTATCTTCTCCCAGTATTTTTCTACTGGTAGAGGATGGGGTTTAATTTTTAGGCCTATCCGCTGCAAATCTTCGATGATTGCTTGGGCAATGTAAGCCCGGGATTCCGCAAAGTCAAATTCAATCTCCGGCATTGGACCCAATTTTTTTAAGAGTTTACGAGCACTATCCGGATCGTATGGAAACTTGGGTAGATTATAATCAAATCCAATCAGACCCTGGCTGATGAATTGATTGGCAGGGGTTGCAAAGTTATGATAGATATTTTCTGCGAGATGCTCACGGTTAAGCCCCAGACTCAGTGCCTGGCGGAATTTTTGGGAATTGAATGGATACTTACTCAAATCCATCTCTAAATATCTTACCGCCACACCCGAGGTAGCAACGATCTTCCCGGCATCACTCAGGGTCTCAAGGTAAGTCAACGGAATAAATGTGATGATATCGGCTTGGCCATTGCTCAATAATTTGATTCGCTCTTCCACTTCGGGGACAAAAAGATATATAAGCCGCACAAAGTCTATCCGACCGCCCCAGTAGTCTTTAAATTTTTCAAGTTCCAAACGGTTTTCTGTAATATTCTTCATCTTGTAAGGGCCAGTTCCACAAAATGAATCCGGTGTGGGTTGAAAATCTTCGGGGATGATAAAGATGCTTGCCAGGTCATAGAGAAGAAAAGGATGAGGAATTTTGAGAGAAATCACGATCTTATTCGTATCCTCAGGAAGGATGGTATCGATATAGCCTCTAAGGACAGCATACTGAGAATAAGGGAGATGAAAGGGACGGTATAAGGAGTATATTATATCGGCTGGAGTCAATTTCTTTCCGTTATGAAATTTCACCCCCTCGCGCAAATAAAAACGCCAGGTCAGGGAATCGATTCTTTCCCAGTAAACTGAAAGTCCAGGAACCGGTTTCATATCTGCATCAAGACTAACCAGGGCTTCATAGATATTGCTGAGAATGGACATCGCCACAATCTCCCGGCGCCGGTGGGGATCAAAATCAGTAGGTTGGGCATCATAGACGATAGTAATACAGTTTCGATCTGAACACCGCAGTCCTGAAAAGGTGCATAAAAAAAGAATAAAACAAAACCGCCTCAGATACCTACCCAGTTTGGGAGCGAAATTTTTCATAACTTTTCCATCGGGATTTTGATCTTATTTTTCTTTGCGAATTCTATCGCCTCGGGATAACCTGCGTCGTAATGCCGGGCAACCCCGATACCGGGATCATTGGTCAAGACCCTTTCAATCCTTTTGTCCATCATAGTCGTCCCGTCGCAGACCAACACCTGTCCGGCATGGATCGAATAACCGATTCCTACACCTCCACCATGGTGGACCGATACCCATGAGGCACCCGAGGCTGTATTCAAAAGGGCATTTAATATAGGCCAATCAGCAATCGCATCTGAGCCATCAATCATTCCTTCTGTCTCCCGGTAAGGCGATGCAACCGAACCACAATCAAGATGGTCTCGACCGATGACAATGGGTGCCTTCAATTTTCCTTCCCGGACGAGTTGATTTATCCTCAAACCGAATTTATCCCGCTCTCCATAGCCAAGCCACATAATTCGTGCGGGCAGTCCCTGAAAAGGAATCTTTTGCTGAGCAAGTTCAATCCAGCGGCGGATCGAAGGATTATCACCAAACATCCTCAGAACCTCACCATCAAGGAGATAGATATCTTCTTTATCACCCGAGAGTGCTGCCCAGCGGAACGGACCTTTTCCTTCGCAGAACAGCGGCCGGATGTATTCTGGGACGAAACCTGGAATTCTGAATGGGTCTTCGACACCGGCTCTTTTCGCTTGACCGCGGATATTGTTTCCGTAATCAAATGCGATCGCACCCCGTCTTTGCATCTCCAGCATCGCCTCCATATGACGGGCAATCGATTCCAGCGCCCGCTTTTTATATTCTTCTGGATTTCGCCGGCGCAATTCTAAGGCATCCTCCAGGCTCATTCCACCCGGCACATAGCCATTGAGTTCGTCGTGGGCTGAAGTCTGGTCAGTTAAAACATCAGGAATAATATTTCTTTTTACGAGTTCTGGTTCAATATCCGCACAATTGCCAACGAGTCCTACCGAGCGTGGAATCTTCTTTTCTACTGCATCAAATACCAATTTCAACGCTTCATCAAGATCGTAGACCATCATGTCACAGAACCCCTGTTTGACCCTTCTTTCAATCCTTTTAGGATCAACTTCTATGTCCAGGATCACACCTTCATTCATAGTCACTGCCAGAGGCTGCGCACCGCTCATCCCGCCCATTCCACCAGTCAAAACCCATTTGCCTTTTAATGTGCCGCCAAAATGCTTTCGGGCACAGGCGGCAAAGGTCTCATAGGTTCCCTGGATGATTCCCTGGGTTCCAATATAAATCCAGCTTCCCGCGGTCATCTGTCCATACATAATCAAGCCAAGCATTTCCAGTTTCCGAAAGTAGTCCCAGTTTGCCCAGGCTGGGACCAGCAATGAATTTGCGATCAATACCCTGGGTGCATATTCAAATGTCTTAAAGATGCCCACCGGTTTGCCAGACTGGATTAGTAATGTTTCATCATTCTCTAAATTTTTTAGGGATTCGACGATCTTATAGTAGCATTCCCAATTTCTTGCTGCCTTGCCACAGCCACCGTAGACAATGAGTTCTTCTGGTTTCTCCGCTACCTCTGGGTCAAGGTTGTTCTGGAGCATTCTCAAGGCACCTTCCTGTTGCCATGATTTACAACTCAGTTGCAAACCGCGGGGCGCCTTTACTGGATTATAAGAAAATTCTTTTAAAGTCGCAGTTTTTTTCATCACACCTCCGTATACAATTTTAGTCTAATTTCTGCCATTGTCAAGACACAAATTGTCCAAGTACCCATTAAGACTTTACCCTCACGATCCTACCAATCTTTGAGCGTGATTAATCCAGCATTAAGAGGAAGTTTTAAATAGGAGTTTTGCGAAACTGGTGGGATATACTCATTAAAAGAAAATCAGCAGGATTTCTTTTTGTTCCCAACTCTTTTGGGGAAGGACAAGAATTTAAAGTAAAAAAATACTAATTTCGTGTAGAGAAGACGGTATTAATCCGCTTTAATGCCCATGCCAATTCTTCTTTTTTTATCACCAGCGGTGGTGCAAACCGGACAACATAATCATGGGTATCCTTAGCGAGAATTCTCTCCCGCAGCAATGCCTCGCAGAAGGGCCGGGCTTTTTCGGTTAGTTCTACGCCAATCAACAGCCCTTTGCCGCGCACCTCTTTTATCACCGGATTCTTTATCTGGCGCAGCCCATCCATAAACCATTTACCAAGTTCATAAGCCCGCTGGGGCAAGTTTTCTTTTAATATCACATCGAGTGCTGCCATCCCGATGGCAGCGGCGAGAGGATTACCGCCAAAAGTGGAACCATGGTCTCCAGGCTTAAAGACATCCATTATCCAGTTATCGCAGAGGATTGCAGAGATTGGATATAAACCTCCACTCAGTGCCTTCCCGACGATTAAAATGTCCGGTTTGATATTCTCATATTCATAAGCAAAAAGCCTACCGGTCCGGCCAAAACCGGTCTGGATTTCATCTGCGATAAAGAGCACATAATTCTCTTGGCAGATTTTATAACATTCCTTCAGATAACCATCATCAGGAACAATTACCCCGCCTTCGCCTTGGATGGGCTCTACTAAAAACCCAACGGTATTTTTATTTATCGCATTTTTTAGTGCCTTTGTATCATTATAGGGGATCACTTTAAAATTGGGGGTAAATGGACCAAAACCATCGCGATATTGAAATTCTGAAGAGAAACCGACAATCGTTATTGTCCGGCCATGGAAATTGTTTTTGCAGACGATTATTTCCGCCTTATCTTTTTTCACCCCTTTTTTATAATATCCCCATTTTCTCGCCGCCTTTATTGCGGTCTCAACCGCCTCGGCACCGGAGTTCATGGGTAGTGCTTTTTCATATCCGGTGATGCTACAGAGTTTTTGTAAGAAAAACCCAAGTTTATCATTATGGAATGCCCGTGAGGTGAGGGTGAGTTTCTGGATTTGTTCTTTGGCGGCTTTGACAATCATCGGATGACAGTGTCCTTGATTCAACGCCGAATAACCGCTTAACATATCAAGATATTTTCTTCCTTCTACATCCCAGACCCATACCCCTCTGCCTCTTTTCAAGACTACCGGCAGAGGATGGTAATTGGAGGCACTAAACTTTTCAGTAATCTTTATAATCTCTTTGCTCTTCATATGACTCCTTTCATTTTATCAGCCCTAACCAAGGACCAAGGAGAAATTGGATACGGCCGATTAAAAGGCTCACCCGTGCCATTACGGTGTAACCAAATGAGGCACCAAAGCCTAACATGATGAAAATAATACCAAAACGCGCTCCATACTTCAATACCCCCCGATGTTCAGTAGAGAAAAAGAAGTAGATGACCGTGCAGATGACACCGATAAAAATCAGCACTGCCCAGATACCTTCCCAACCCGAATTGAGTATTTCCGGAGTTACGATGGTCCCTTCGATCTGTCTGAATATGAATGCTTGGATATTCGCCGGTATAGAAATACCTGCACCCCAGCCGATCATAAAACCTAAAGGTAACCGCACAAGCCAACTCCATCGGGGGATGAACCGGGTGAAATATAAAAGACCCAAAATCAGGGGAATGAGGTAGATAAGATTCCCGTTCTTCAATGGTTCAAAGAGATTTGGTTTTAATGCCTGATGCCAGTAAAAGACGATGTAATAACCATTAGCCACTCCGACAAAAAGATGTTCAGCAAATTTATAAAACGGATTATCCCTGAAAAGAAAAGAGAAGACCATCATGGTTAAAAAAGCAGCAAGCCAGATCCAGGGATCGGGGCTCAAGAAATCCGTCCTTTTTGCCGTGAAGGTTGCGTACCTTTAAACATCTTTTTATCCTTTTTTTTGGTGGCAAGATAACCTACATTGCCGATAATAATGAGTCCGATGATCAAAAGATGGACCAAGGTCTGGGAGTTCATGCCGATTTCAGCTTTGCCGGTTGTTTCGGTATAACCATATCTTAATAGAAGATTTTCGTATTCTGCTGCACCTTTCATCCCTGAGATCATCCCGGAAAGTTGCCCGGTCTGGAGAAACGGATAGTATTTGGGAGCCATCACTGCAGTCAAACCAGCGCCTAATTTTAAGCCATGCCTTGCCTGGGCATACATCAGCCATTCCTGGGGATAATCAGCAGCGGCAAGGATGATGGCAATCGAAATATCACGGTAATTTTTTATCTTCTTCATCAAAGAGAGGGAGTCGGTATAATTATTGTAATAATCCTTTGGGAAGACATTGCTTATTTTCTCACCCATTTCCAGCAAAGCCGCAATCCTTCCTGATTTCCAACCCAGATAGACATAATCCCGACCATATATTATGGAATCTGAACTGCTTCTTGCTATGCTATTTATCTTGTTTGCTACCCAGTTGAACGCCTCAATCGCCAAACCCGGTGCCTGTGGGTCGAATGAAACTCCTATTACCGGAATCTTTTTTTTGAAACAATGGGTAAGCAGACTGAGGGCCATCGGATGGCATTCAGGCATCGTCTGAGGAGTATAATCAATGGAAAGCAAAACTGCCTTTTCGGATGTGGGATTCAGGTTTTCTATAAACTCAAACAAATTCTTTGTCTGGGGCATTATATTTTGTGGAATACGAAATTTTACAAAAAAGGGCAATATGACGAAAAGCGTCAATAGCAGATAAATCAGCCTTCGGTCAATCCTGGTAAATCCCGAGAATAAATCCATTTTAATCTCTTCCACCCAACCAGGACCGTTCAATACCCAGAATTATTTTGAGGGCGGTGGCGACCGCACCAAAGGCAACACCAAATAAAATACCGCGCTGGGATGCCATATTGGGAACTTTCATCAGCCACTCGGCAAGCCCGGGGATTATGGGATGGATTAATTGTCCTATTGGCATAAAGCCAATCATCACCACGAATGCCGAACCGAGTAGCAATCCGGCCTCGATACTGCGTGCCCGAAATGCACGATAAGCCGCAGAGCTCATATAATAGGCTAGTAAAGCAAACATCGTCGCACCCAATGGGGTCAGGATGTGGATAAATATTTTCTGATAGAGCGATTTTTCATCTATTCCAAAGAAAATTCCAATAATAGCCATTCCCAGCATACTGAGAAGGGTCACCAAACTGTAGAATCGATTGGGACCGCTGCGTTGGATAATTTGGATATGATGGCGAGAAAGATTTCCAATCCCCAAAACCAGTGCGAAGGCGGATATGACAATCACCCATTTATTAATCAGGGTATTAAATTTTGTGGAGACCGGATGGGGTATGAAAAATTGTCCCATCATCAAGAGCCCCATCAGTAGACATAAACCTAAGGGAAGTTTCCTTTTCATTGCACCTTTATTAGACTGATGAGATTTATTTTTAAAAATGTGAGGATGGTCATAAGGATGAGAACGAGCAGGGTAAGGAGTTTCCCAGCATCCTGTGCCTTCAAGGAACCCACCAAGACCGGATCCCTGGTGAGATAGGCGCTTGCAGCATAAACCTCCTCGCCGAGCAAAGTATAATCACAGGCCGTCACGAAAAATGGTAACTGGAGAACTTGGTCGGTGCCGGCAATCTGAATTGCGCCTATCTGGTTACCAGTTTCGGCGATAAGGAGTGCCTCAGCAAAAAATGGTCCAATGAAAAAATTTGCTGCTGGACGCTCCCTTAAAATAATTCCATTTATTGCCGCCGCGTAACCAAATTGGGATTCCGTTAGATAACGCACATAGCCATCCTTATATCTATCTGATCTTCCTTCATTGGTGTATGCCTCTCTCACCACCTCGCGGGCCACGGTATAGACCACTGGGTAACAGTTGACCACGATGAGGGGATTATCGTAACTCGCTGATTTCCGGGCAATCTCTCCCAAGATATTCATGGAGGCAATGACCGATGGAAAATCAATATCCCCTAAACCCGGGACATAGAGTATCGGTCTACCCATCTCGGTTGCCCTGCCCACAGCTTCTTCCACCGCATCAAGACCGGCAATCTTGCGGATGAATAGACTCGCCCCTTTCCGGGCACGCGTCATGAAATATCCTAAAAGCATCGTAAAAAGAACGATGGTAAAAAGGATATTTATTCTTCCTTTATGGAAGAATTGGGCTTTAGATTGGACGATATTGCTCAGGGTATGGTTATAAACGCTATCTTGTTTCAAGACTGCAATTTGGTAGATGTATTTCATTGAGTCCACAACCGTGTTGTCTTCAAAATTCACCGCATACCGACCCGCAAAACCAATTCTGGTAAATGCTGTATCCTGAATGGTTCGGCGGAAGATTACATAACCATCAATCAGTGTATCCACAACTCTTTGCCAGGAAAGATAGATACAGCCGCCTCCGTCATTGGGTCGGTCCTGGGCAACAAAATTATCTATCGCGGCATAAAAGAAAAGGAAAACCCACACCCCCTATTTTAGCCAAAAAATTTCCGGTGTCAATCTTTGCCGAGATTTTTGCGATTTGCGTACGAAATAAACAATTGTTCAATGCTGAGACGATTAAAAATAAAAACTTTCAAAATATCATGGGTTTTTTGGTATAAATTTTGCATTATAGAGTAATGGAGTTGACATGGAGATCTGGATACCTATCTTGGAAAGCAAATCTTTTCCTGTGAGCAAAGGAAAAATGGACGCTGAATTAGTATTGACAGCAATAGGGGAGTAAGTATAATTATGCTGAGGGATTATATGGATAAAAATAAACTGTCATTTCTAAGGTTTATTCTCATTCTTACTACCATTCTGGTTATGACATATTCCAAAAAAGGATTGCATTTTGGAGAACCCGGTTACATTGTTGCTTGCATATACTTTGTTATCAGTATTCTTCTTTCCCGTGCTCCGGATAAAATATTAGCAAAACCCTGGTTTTCGTTTCTTACCTTTCTTTTTGACATTATCATCATCTCTATTGCCATTTATCTCAGCGAAGGTGTGCAGACTGATTTTTATCTTATATACTTTTTGGCGATATTCATCTCCTCGGTGAGCCAAACTCTCAATGGGAGTTTCTTCATTGCGATTGTGGCGAGTATCATTTATACCTGGCTCCTGCACCGAGAGTATCCAGGTATTTCTTTCCTTGATTCCCGATTTTTAATTCGTATTCCGTTTTTGTTTATTATCTCGCTGGTGAGCAGTTACTGGGCGGAGATGACACGCCGTGAATTGAAGAAAAAGGAAGAATTGGAGCGCTTTAATATAGAATTGAGAAAGGAGGTAGAAAAGATAACCGCCCGGGAGGTGGAATTACGTCTATATAACGAGCGAATAATAAACAGTGTGGCAAGCGGCATAATGGTGGTAAATAGGGATGGGATGATTACCACTGTAAATCCCGAGACCGAGCGGTCGTTCGGTTACCAAAAAGAAGAGTTATTGCAAACCAATATTAAGAATATCAGAGGCTTTGAACCCCTTTGGCAGAAAATGGAATATGCTATGACCACGGGCAAACCAATTATCAGAAGCGAGATTGAAATTCTAAATAAAAATGGTGAAAAAATTCCGATCGGTTTTAATATTACATTGCTGGAATCATCGGATAAGAGTATAGCTGGTTGTGTTTTGATCTTTAAGGACCTTTCAGAGATTAGAAAACTTGAAGAGATTGCCCGGCAGAATGAACGACTTTCTTATCTGGGGAAAATGGCGAGTTGGGTAGCCCATGAAATTCGTAATCCGCTCACCTCAATAGATGGTTTCGCCCAACTCCTCGTGAATGTAGCCGACCGCGAGAAAATAAAATTTTATGTGGAAGAAATTCGTAAAGGGACCAATCGGATAAATCGTATCATTGACGACATCTTGACCTTTGCCCGTTCCAAAAAACTTGAATTGAAAGATGTGGATTTGAGAAATTTGATTAGCGAGATAGTTCAGTCGATGAAGGTAAATATAATATTTGAAAGTGACGGTCAGACAAAGGTTCAGGGTGAGGAGGAATCGCTCCGTCGCCTTTTTGTCAATTTAATAACCAATAGTATGGAGGCGATGGATGAGAACGGGGTGATAAGAATTAAATTTGAGCAACAGGATGATTACCTTGTGACCCATGTTATCGATAACGGTAAGGGGATTGATGAAAATGATTTAAAAAATATCTTCAATCCCTTCTTTACCACCAAACCCCGTGGCACAGGGCTGGGGTTGGCGATTGTTAAAAAGATTGTTGATGATCATAAGGGCAAAATCGAAGTTCAAAGTATACTCGGGCAGGGGACTAAAATATCAGTATGGTTACTTGCCAGCAAGGAGGTTTAGATGAAAAAAAGAATTCTCATTGTTGATGATGAAGAACCGATAAGGATTTTGCTTAATGAAGCACTGAAAGATGATTATGAGATTGTGCTTTGCGATAATGGAAGAGAAGCTGTAAAGCATATCACCAAAGGAAATTTTGATCTGCTTATCACCGATATCAAAATGCCCGGCACCCATGGATTTGAAGTCATTGAACGGATAAGGGAAAGGAATAAAACCATTCCAATTATTGTTTGTTCGGCTTACAAACTCCTTGAAGATGACATTGTGATTAAAACTTCGGAAGTCGCGGCATTTATCACCAAGCCTATCCAGATAGATGAGCTGAAAGCCAAGGTTTTTGAACTGATTGGAGTGTAGAGTTAATGTTGATTGGAGAGTTGCTTGTAAAAAGTGGGCTCATTAACGAAGAACAATTAAACGAAGCCCTTGAGATTCAAAAAAAGAAAAAGAAAAAACTGGGTGAAATCCTCATTGAACTCGGCTATCTCAATCCCCGTGAGTTAATCTGGTTATTGAGTGAACAGGCTGCTATCCCCTTCATTGATTTAAAGCCCGAGATTTTAGACAGCAAGCTTATTCGAGCTTTTCCAGAGAAGTTGTTGTATCAATATTGTATCATTCCCCTTTATGAATTGGACAATAAACTATATGTTGCCACCGGTAATCCTTCGGAAAAAGCAGGTATCGAAATGATTAGAGAGATTGCCCGCAAAGAAGTGATCGTTGCCGGGGCAGAACCGGAAAAAATCCGTCAATTGCTGGACAATTTTTTCTTAGCCGAGCAGACTGAGGCAATATTAGCAAAAGAAAATTTTGCACAGAGTGTAGAGATTGAATTGGGCAAAGACCAGGCAGTGATTAAAATTGTTGATGACCGTGGGGATATCAAAATCTACAAAGTCCGGGATGAGATTAAAATAAAATATCAAGCCAAGATGGAGTGATTAATGAATGAGATCAAACAGTTGTTGAAATACACAGTGGAATCCAAAGCAAGCGATTTACACTTGAGTGCCGGCTCGCCGATAATGATAAGAGTATACGGATCTATGAAAAAGTTAAACGAAAATGATGCAAACCCGGAATTGATCCGTAAACTCATCCTTAGCATATTGAGCGAAGAACAAAAAGCTTTACTGGAAAAAGAAAAGGAACTCGACTTTTCACTCCATCTTCCAGAGGTGGGTCGTTTTCGGGTGAATATCTTCCATCAGCGCCAGGGTCTGGGTGCGGTATTCCGGGTAATCCCGGAACGCATCCCCACTATGGAGGAACTCGGGCTTCCCAAGGTCTTACAAGACTTGATCGATCTTGATTATGGTTTGATACTCGTCACCGGGCCCACCGGAAGCGGTAAATCAACGACCTTGGCGGCAATGATAGACTATATCAATACCAATAAAGACGGTCATATAATAACGATTGAAGACCCCATTGAGTTTATCCATAAATCTAAAAATTGTATTGTTAACCAGAGAGAAGTGGGTTCTGATACCCATTCATTCAGCAATGCCCTAAGAAGTGCATTAAGAGAAGACCCTGATTATATCCTGGTCGGTGAAATGCGTGATTTAGAAACAATAAGCCTTGCCCTTACCGCAGCCGAGACTGGCCATCTGGTATTTGGGACATTACATACCTCAAGT
>JBDRWD010000024.1 GCA_039802205.1 candidate division WOR-3 bacterium | reverse complement strand
GGTTGAATGTAGGCAGGGTTTTAGCTTGCGAGTATCAATTTTTCTGTGAAGGACAACCTCCCCCTTCACACTCCCCTCCGCCCCGCTGTTTCCTCCTGGCGGGGCGGGTTAAAGAAGGAGAGAGGAGGAGGGAGTTAAATGGAATTATTAGAAAGGAGAGCATATGTTCATAAAAAGAATAATACTTTTTGGAGCAGGAATAATTTTTATCTCTGCTTGGGGTGATGAACTTCAGGCGCCTAATATTATTTATGGTCCTTATTTGGGCAGGGGGACTAACCAATTTGCGATTGCGATCATTGCAGATCCGCATATCGGAGATGCGATTCCTGATTATGGAACACCTGGATGGAATGACGCACCCTATGGTTACGATCAAGGAGATGCAGCGCTCAAATTACGCAATACCGTGAACTGGATCAACAGTTATAAAAATGTTTATAACATAAAATATGTCTTCATCTTGGGTGATTTAACCGAAAGTGCAGAGATTTCGGAATTAAGAAAAGCCTATGAAATTTTGAGCACATTACAGGTCCCCTGGATTCCACTCATTGGTAATCATGATGTCTGGCCTTACATTGATGCGAATAATAAAGCTCCAGAAGAATTGAGTGATAGTTATTTCAACAATATTTATGGACCTCACTATCAGTATCTATTTAATATCCTGCCTAATTTTGTTCAGTGTCCGCTGCCGATTTGGAATTGGGAGGTGGAGCCGGACCATTATAATTATTTCCAGGATTTTGCCTTTGATGCTGGTTACGGTGACTGGCATTTTGTTTGTCTTGATTTCAACTCCCGTGACGATGCTAACAACGGCATGGGTGTAGATGCTGGAGGAGCGTTATATGCACTTGATTTAAACGATAAAATTTCAAGCATAAAAATAAGAAATTGTGACAGTCGGGGGGTGGTATTGTATGAACACAATAATCCCACAGTTGATGAAGGACGAAGTCAAACCTTTTTTAACAGCATTCCCTCACTGGAAGGTTCTTTTATCGGCAACGACCGGGCTTCATCTATAAGAATAATAGGCAATTGCACCGTGCGTCTCTATAAAGATCTCAATTATAAAGGAAGCATTGTGAGGACTTCAACAAACATACCCGATTTGAGTTCATCGACATACCAATTCAATGATAAAGCATCGTCAATCAAAATTACCAATGGATTGCTTTCGGGACGTCTGGTTGTGTATAAAGATGCGAATTATGGAGACAGACAGGAAGTATTTATTGCCAGTGACCGTTATCTTTACGGCAATTATATCGGCAATGATGCGATATCTTCCTTTAAAATTTATGGTCCCTGCCGGGTGACTTTCTATAAAGATGCAAACTTCTCAGGAGCAAGTCTTACCTATGATATTCCGGCAAATCAAACCTATTTTTCACCTTCCATGCCCAGCGGATGGAACGATGTGATCTCGTCGATAAAAATAGAAAATTGTAACAGTCGGGGCGCAATATTTTATAGTGAAGCAGGTATTGATACCTATGATAATAATCAATTAACCTTGTGGGCTAATGATGCGGATCTCAGTGATAATCCTACAGGCTGGACATTTCCAAAACCAACGAACTGGAATGATATCATTTCGGCAGTGCGGATTGTGGGGAATTGCACTGTGACGCTATATGTGGATAGTCATTATAAGGGATTTTTTGAAGCAACCGGTCCAGGGTTTTATGTCTTAGAGAACTATAATCTCAATGATGAGGTATCATCGATGGAAGTAGAAAACGGCTATCTCGGTAGCCGCATAGAGATTTATGAACACGAAAACTACGGGGGTAAAAAGGAAATATTTATTTATGACGACCGGAATCTCGATGGCAATTTCATTGGAAATGACGAGGCTTCCTCGGTTCGGATATATAGTAATTCCAGTGCTTTTGTCTGTTCGTTATATACGGATGCCGGATATCGTGGACCAGTTATGGAATTAAAGAAAGATGATCCCCGACTCGGTGAAAATGGTGCCTATGCCTGGTGGCGGGATCATATCCGGGATTATCCAAATAAAAAGGCTGATAACATTTTGATCTTCGCCCATCATCCGCTCTATGTAGAATTTCCACCAAGAGATGATAGTAGCAGGGGTTACTGGAATTTTACTGTCAATGAATACAACAACATCGCCGGTTTTCTTAATGCTTTTAAAGAACATATCGGCGGTTGGTTCGGCGGGCATCTCCATGGATATCCGGGATGGAGTGGAGATAAAAGTTGGGAGATTAAATACCCCTGGGATGGGTTTTCCACGGTCTGTAATGGATACTTTACGGATGCCAACAAAAATGGCAATGGTTGGGTTAGATTGGTGTTCTTAAAATATACTGAGCCGGTGATATCGTGGTCTTCAGAAGTTGAAAAAGATGGTGGTTTAGAAGAACGATCTATCAAGGTTATCAGATCCAGTCTTAAGGATGGAATTATTAAGTTAAAAGTCGCTAATCTTGACGGTGGCGATGTCTCCATTAAACTCTTTGACTCCTCTGGACGTTTAGTGGGAAGAAGCAATCATTTTTTAGCCAGCGATTCCGAATTCATCTTAGAAACACATAATTTATCTTCAGGGGTTTACTTTCTAAAAGTAATAACAAAGAAATATGTTTTAACTGAAAAATTGGTTCTGTTAAAATAATGGAGCAAGAATCTGCAATAATGTAAGAAGTCGCGTAGAATTATGATTAACTATGATGAAGAATATTTCAATAACCATTTCCGAAGCAAATTTTACCGCTGGTATATAGATACTATCCGTAATCGGGAAATCAAAAGAATTGTTTACCAAAGATTGAAGAGTGGTAAAATTCTTGAGATCGGCTTTGGAAATGATAATCTTCTTAAATTTTTCTGCCGGGACTTTGAAATTTACGGAGTTGATATATCCAAATTCGCAGTAAAAGAAATGACAAAAAAGTATAATCCCAATAATTTCCAAGAGTGTGATATTACCAAAGAGCCAATCCCTTTTACCTGTAAGTTTGATGTGATCTTGGCGATAAATACAATTGAACATTTAGATGACTACGAGTATGCCCTAAAAAATATCTATGGGAGTTTAAAGGATCAAGGATTGTTTGTTATTCAAATGCCCTTAAGAAGCAATACACTTTCAAAACTTCAATATAAAATATTCTACGATGTGATTGAACACTGCTACCGTCCTTCTTTTGACTCGCTCAATCAGCTTTTGCATCGGATTGGATTTAAACTGGTGGAAAGATTTATTCCTAGTTTTTTACCGATAAAGATTGGCACTAAATTTCTTATCAATTCATTTAATCTCTTCCTTGGTGTTTATAAAAAATGACCGTGTGGAAGTTTCTATTCTTTTTGCGAAAATTTATCCAGTTTAAAAGTCACTGGAAATTAGTAGTTAGAAGTTTTAAAAAAAGGACTGTGCTATATTTCAATCTCCACAAAACCACTGGTCTCCCTGGTCCCTCGATTGTCAATTTTACATTGACAAACCTCTGTAATCATAATTGTCGAACCTGTACCTATCGGGTATCAAATCGGATAAATAATAATGTAAAATTTATTCCTTTAGACTTAGTAAAAAGAACCATAGATAACCTGGCGCCTTTTGGAACCAGTTTGCTCTTTGCCGGGGGTGGCGAACCAACACTGTATCCCTGGCTCGGTCATGTAATTGATTATGCCACCCAAAGAAAATTATATACTGAAATTACCACGAATGGATATGTTTTAAAAAAGAGGGCAAAAGAGATAATGGCTGCCGGCATCGGCGGGATAGTAATATCAATCGATGGGAAAAGGGAGATTCACAATTATGTGCGAAACACTGACAGGGCTTTTGAAAAGGCTATAGAGGGGATCTTGGAATTAAATAAATACCGAAGCCGGCCGCTCATTGCCATTTCCACCACTGTTTCACCCGCGAACTGGTATGCCCTGCCAGAGTTGTTCGAGATAGTTGAAAGATTGGTAAAATCCCGGATGGTTGATTATATGATGATCCGGCACATGCAATACTTTCTGAGTAATAAGAATGTAGAGGAACACAATCAAAAGTTTGGAAATAGTTTATTTTTTGCTAAAAAGAATAGTTATGAAGACCTGAAATTTACCACCATCGATTTTACTCGACTTTGCCAATATATCAGGTGGAGTGACAAAAAATTCAATTGGTTGATATGGGTTGGAAAGAAACTAAGTTTACAGGAACTTAATAAATACTACACTCAGCCTGAAGTTTTCATAGTAGAAAAAAAAGTTTACTGCCCGTGGGTTTTCGCAAATATTACTGAAGATGGAGATGTAGTACTGTGTAATGAAGTCACAAATAATAATAACTTCTGCTTTGGTAACTTACATGAAAAATCGTTTATGGAAATCTGGAATAACAGTCCGAAATTGATAAATTTCCGTAAGGTTCTCCAGAAATATGATCGACTCCCTATCTGTACGCGTTGCTGTGCGTATATTGGCACTAAAATTTAAATTCTTGTATGCGAAGATAATCCTTTAGACATACCAAATTTATCCTCGACCCATTCTAAGCGCTTTGTCAGGATTATTTTTCTAAAGGTAATTTTTAAAGTAACATATTGACAATATTACACTAATATGTATAATTCATCCATAATATAAGGCCCCAGATGTTATTATTTCTTTAATAAAAATTTTTAAACGGGTGCCTTATGCTTTTTTATATAATAAACACGATAGGAATTATATGAGTGGATTATCGGAAAGAGAGAAATGGATAGCAGAATCAAGAAAGCGCTGTAGAAAATTGGGTTTAAATCCCAATCAATCATATATTCCTAATTCCCTTAATCACTCGGAACTTATGCGGCGCCAGAAACTCAATCATGCTCTGATAAACTCCGCCTTACCCTACATGAAACTTTGTAGCGAGTCCTTTAAACTCTGTGGTTCAATTTTAGTTTTAACTGATAAAGAAGGTTTTATTTTGAAAGAACTAGGTCCCCAACGCCTTCTGGAGGGTCGGACAAAAATCGGGTTGGGCGAAGGAGGTTCACTCCGTGAAGAGGATGCGGGGACTACTGCGGTGGCTCTTGCCATCCGTCACCAAAAGCCGGTCTATGTGGAGGGTGAAGAGTATTATCTAAAAATATTCCAATCCGGTGCCTGCTTTTGTGCACCGATTTTAGACAAAGATGAATTGCTGGGCACCATCGTCATTGTTCATCCGGAAAGAAAGGGGCATCCCTACACTTTTATGCTGGTAAAGATGCTGGCGGAGATAATTCAGCAGGAATATCAAAAAAATTTTGAATTCAATTTTTATAGCGACCTTGCAAAGTTGCTCAATCTCATTTTTGTTGTTACCGATACTCGGGGTAACATCTGCTGGTTGAGTGAAAGAGCAAAAAAGGTATTAGTTTTGGACCCGAATGATAATATCACCCGAAGATTTGGTGCCAATATCCTCAAACGCAAATCAATCGTTAATGACCTGTTCGAATCCGAAAGTTTGAATATGAAATTTTTTGTATTGAGGAAAGAGTGGAGTGATAAATATCTTTTCATCTTTGAGCCGGCATCTCAGATAACATGCAGCAAAAAAGAAGTTCCCTTCCATGCCCCTTATACTTTTGAAGATATCATCGGTCTGGAAAGTATTAAAAAATTTGCCCGCCAGCTCGCCGTTCAGGAGACCAATCTTTTGATTATTGGGGAGAGCGGCACGGGTAAAGATTTGCTCGCCTCTGCGATCCATAATGAAAGTCACCGGGCACATGAGAAGTTTGTCGTGGTAAACTGTGCGGCAATCCCGGAGAATCTGTTTGAATCCGAGCTGTTTGGCTACAAGCGTGGTGCCTTTACAGACGCCCGTCATGATAAGATCGGCAAGATTGAATTTGCCAATAATGGGACGGTATTTTTTGACGAAATTGCTGAACTTCCTCTCAATGTCCAGGCAAAATTGCTGCGCGTGCTGGAGGATAAAAAGGTCATTCCCTTAGGCAGTAACGAAGGTCGGGTGGTGAATGTCCGCTTTATTTTTGCGACCAATCGCAATCTTGAGGAGATGATTACCCAGGGAAAATTTAGAGAAGATTTGTATTATCGGATTCATTCACCCAAAATTGAAATTCCACCGCTGCGTGAACGGCGGAACGAAATTCCGCTACTGATTGAGCATCTGCTGGGGAAGATAAAAGAAAGACACAAAGGATTTGTCGCCGGAATAACTGAGAGGGCGAAGAGAGCACTGCTCAATTTTGATTATCCGGGCAATGTAAGACAACTCGAAAAGATGTTGGAGCAGGCTTTTCTAAGTTGCCGAAAAGAGTATATTGATATTGATGATTTGGGATTGGCAATCGCTAAGCCGCTGACGCTGGAGGAAAAAGTCCTCCAGTATAAGGCAAAGTTAATTTTTGAAGTCTTTATTGCCAACGGCCGGGATGTTAAAAAGACCTGTAAGGAATTAGGATTGTCGGAGCGCCAGATATACCGCTATTTAAAGATGGTGCGTAACCAAAATGAAGAGTGAACTTCATCATTATTTCCCAGAGTCAGGCAAGAATTACTATCATTGACATCCCTTAAAAAATAGGTATTCTTTTTGGGAATGGTAAAAGAAACTTGGCACACATTACCAATCGATAGAGTTTTTGAATCTCTCGGCACCAATTTCCAGGGTCTCAATTCCGAAGAGGCAAGGGTTCGCTTGGAAAAATATGGACCCAATGAAATAAAAGAGGCAAGGAAAAAGACCACTTGGGAAATGTTGATTGCCCAGTTTACAGATTTTATGATTCTGATACTCATCGGCGCAGCGATTATTTCCGGAATAATAGGTGAACCGATCGATACAATTGCAATAATCGTGATTGTAGTGCTCAATGGTTTTATTGGGTTTATTCAAGAATATCGAGCGGAAAAAGCCATTGCGGCATTAAAGAAATTAGCCCAGGCAAACATCAATGTCCGTAGAAATAATATTATCTACACTATTCCGGCATCAGAAGTTGTACCCGGCGATATCGTTTTGCTTGAGGCTGGTAACATCGTACCTGCAGATATGAGATTGGTTGAGGTTGCACAGTTGAAGATTGATGAGGCACCCCTCACTGGTGAATCAATTCCGGTAGAAAAATCTACCGCGGTGCTTCATGACCCTGAACTGCCCTTAGGTGACAGAAAGAATATGGCATATAAAGGAACCCTGGTGACCTATGGCCGCGGAATAGGGGTTGTGGTAGCGACTGGGATGAATACCGAAATCGGTAGAATCGCTACGCTCATTCAAGAGGAGGAGGAGCTAAAGACGCCATTGCAACAGCGACTCACTTCATTCGGTAAATGGCTGACAATCATTTTTCTTACCATCTGTGGATTCGTCTTTGTTTTTGGAATTTTGCGGGGCGAGTCGATTACTTTAATGTTTTTGACCGCTGTAAGCCTTGCAGTGGCTGCAATTCCTGAAGCCTTACCTGCGGTGGTCACGATTACCCTCGCGCTGGGGGCAAAGAAAATGGTCCAAGAGAATGCCTTGATGCGAAAACTCTCGGCTGTGGAAACACTGGGTTCAGTGACTTACATCTGCTCTGACAAAACCGGGACGCTCACCCAGAACAAGATGTTCGTCCGTGAGGTGTGTATCAACAACGAAATAATAAAAGAAGAAGATTTTGTTGATTATGCCGAGAAAAATACCGAATTCTTCCTTGCCCTTGCTCTTAGTAATGATGCGCAGTATGATAGGGATGGTAAAATGATTGGTGACCCTACCGAAATAGCCTTATGTCGGGCGGCATACGAGGCAGGATTCGATAAACGGGAGTTGATAAAAAAATTTCCGCGGATTGGTGAAATTCCCTTTGATTCAGAACGGAAGTGTATGACTACCTTTCATAAAATGGTTGATGGTAGAATACTTGCATTTACCAAAGGTGCGATAGATGTATTGATGGAAAGATCGATAGGTTGTCTCGTCAATGGTGAAATAAAAAAAGAACTACAATTTCTCAGCACCGCGAATCTCAAGATGGCAAACGATGGTTTACGTGTTCTGGCAATTGCAATGCGTGAATGGCAAGAAATGCCGGTTAATTTAAACCCAGCAGATGTTGAAAATAACCTAATTATCCTTGGCCTAGTTGGTATGATTGATCCACCCAGAGAAGGAGTAAAAGAAGCAATTCAACAGTGTAAGACTGCTGGGATAATCCCGGTGATGATCACCGGTGATCACCCCATTACCGCGAGGTCCATTGCCTATCAATTGGGCATTATGAATGAGGATAACCAAGCAGTTATCACCGGGAAGGAATTAGATAAATTATCGCTTGAAGAATTCGAAAGGCGGGTTGAACATATCCGAGTTTATGCAAGGGTTGCTCCGGAGCAGAAGTTGAAGATTGTCCGTGCACTTCAGGACAAAGGTCAATATGTGGCGATGACCGGAGATGGAGTGAATGATGCTCCGGCACTGAAACGGGCAAATATCGGTGTTGCTATGGGAATTATGGGAACCGAAGTTAGTAAAGAGGCATCCCATATGATTCTTCTTGATGATAATTTTGCTACTATTGTAAAAGCCGTGCGTGAGGGTCGGCGGATTTACGAGAATATAAGGAAATTTATAAAGTATATCATGTCATGCAATTGTGCGGAGATACTCACGATTTTCCTTGCGCCATTTTTCCGTTTACCCCTACCTTTATTACCCATCCACCTACTCTGGATAAATCTTATCACCGATAGCCTACCTTCTCTGGCACTGGCCACCGAAGTTGCGGATAAAGATTTGATGAAAAGACCACCGCGTCCGCCCCAGGAAGGCATCTTTGCCCGGGGGATGGGATTTTATATCCTGGTGGTAGGATTGCTCATGTCAGGAGTTACCCTTGCGACTCAGGCGATCGCAATAAAGATAGACAGCCACTGGCAGACAATGGTCTTCACTGTTTTGTGTCTGAGCCAATTGGGTAATGCCTTTGCCTGCCGTTCTGATGATAAATCATTATTTGCCTTAGGCTTATTATCCAATCCCTTTCTTGTGATTTCAACAATTATTCTTTTTTCCGCCCAGATGGCGGTGATATATCTACCGTTTTTAAATCCAATATTTAAAACCCAACCCCTTAATCTCCCCGAGTTATTAATTTCTATTGGTTTATCTTCCATTGTTTTGGTTTTAGTTGAAATAGGAAAGGTGGTTAGAGGGTTTTTTAAAAAATATAAATTAAAAAACACTTAGCTTCTCTAAGTACCTATGGAGTGTTTTCTCGATGCGAGAGGTCTTGAGCATTGCACAGGTTTGGAGCACTGGGTAGGAGGATTTTATCTTGACTTACCCCGATTTTAAGATAAAATTTAATCAAAGGAGGTTTTTGATGAAATCACTTTATTTTGTTTTAATAATTTTAATTATTTCCTGTGCCCCGAATGCAAGTGTGGAGTTCGGTTTTAATGACGGAGCACTCATCAATGGAACTTTTGGTGATTTAATAATTCAAGTGACAAAGATCGAAGCATTACAGGGCAAAGATTTCATAGAGGTCTGGAGAGGCAACACCCAGGTCGCTGTTTCTGTAAACGATGATAATTATCAGAGCATAACCAATGGGTATATACCGATTACCCCGGGTAATTATAAAAAAGTTCGCTTGACAATCGATTCGCTGATTTATAAAATTGATAACACATCGATCGTCCTGGTTGATACCCTTTATCAATTTATCGCCGATGCCTTTACTCCAATACTCATTGAGGAAAATCAAGATTATCGATTGGTGATAAGTATTGCGAGTAGTAACTTGTTTTCTCCGGATTCCCAGAGGATTAAAACCGGTCATAAACCATTTGAAGGTGCAAGTTTAAAGATATACTACTACCAATGAAAAGAGAAGTCCTAAAATTTAAACAGGTTACATCCACCCAGGATGTCTTGAAAAGGTTGATCAAAAATCGGAGAGAAATTGCGGTATTCGCCTATTCTCAGACGAAAGGACGAGGTCGGCAGAAAAGGGAATGGTATTCGCCACCTGGAGGAATGTATCTTTCTATTCTTGTTTTTCCGGAAAAAAATATCCATCTGCTACCTGTGATATCCTGCCAGGCAGTAGTGGAAACTTTGAAAGAGTTGAATTTTACTGATGTTGCCATCCATTGGCCCAACGATGTATTGATTAACCAGAAAAAAGTTTGTGGCATTCTTTGTGAGCGGGTAGACACCGCGGTGATTTGTGGGATTGGTTTGAATGTGAATATAAAAAAATTCCCATCTTGGTTAACCGAGGCCACATCTTTGTATAAAGAAACCGGTCAGTCCTATAATCTGAAAGAAATACTTAATTTATGTTTAACAAATTTCTGGAATCTTTACGATGCTTTACAGCGCGATAGATTTGATATGGCGGAGATTTATCAATATATTAGTGGGGTGGGCGAGCCGGTGGAAGTCAAATTATCATCAAAAGAGACCATCCGCGGTGTCATCCATAATGTTGACGAAGATTGGAACCTCATTATCCGGACCGCAGACGGAGTTATTAGAAAAATTTGCCAAGGGGATGTAGTAAGGATTTTATGATTTGCACTTTTGATATCGGGAATACCAATGTTCACATTGGTCTTTACCAAAATGGCTGTCTGGTATATACGCAAAGATGGCGCACCCAGCAGGGTTTTGAGAGAAAGATTATTGGTCGTTTGCTGGCAAAAAGGGAGATTGAAGGGGTGGCAATTGCTTCGGTGGTACCAAATGTAAGCAAGATGTTGACCCAATATCTAAGAAGTAGATTTGGCATAAAGCCTTTTTTTATAAATGCCCGGATAAAAATGCCCGTGAAGATCGCATATGGCAACTTGGGTCCAGATCGAATTGCTGCTATCAATGGTGGATATCTACGGTATCATGACAACATAATCATCTTCTCTTTGGGAACTGCCATCACTGGGGATGTGGTTACAGAAGAAGGAATCCACTGCGGAGGAATTATCCTACCGGGACCGGATACGCAATTGTGGAGTTTAACCCAGAAAACTGCGTTGATCAGCAAGATTTCTTTGAACGGGCGATTCAATCTCCTCGGCAAAAACACCACCGGATGTGTGCGGTCGGGTATTTTGAACAGTACTAAGTTTACCATTGAGCGATTTATCGATGAGATAAAAAATAACTATAAAAAGCAATATCGCACAATAATAACTGGTGGCTGGGCGCCACGTTTTGCCCACTTGATAACCGGCATAGATCGGGTAGATGAGGACTTGATACTTTATGGTATCTTCCAATTATACCAAAAAAATGTCTCGGGTTAGAAGATATCTTACCGGTTCACCGGCTGAGACATTAAAACTTGGTAGAAGGATTGCCCGGATGTTAAGGTCCGACGATATCTTGTTTCTCAGCGGGGATCTGGGAAGCGGGAAGACTACTTTTACGCGGGGAGTGTGTCAGGGGTTAGGCATTAAAGAACCGGTGACCAGCCCCAGTTTTATTATCGTTACGGAATATACTGGAAAGTTTAAGGTGAGCCATATCGATCTATATCGGCTCGATAAGGCAGATTGTGATATCTTACCCCTTGAAGAATATTATGCGCAAGGTGGCATCACCATAATTGAATGGGCAGATCGAATACCGAATTTCGAGCGTCGTTTAACACCAGGCTTCTATATCTCTTTTCGTATAATTCGGTCAAATCAAAGGGAGATTACAATTGAAGATCTTAGGAATTGATACTTCCACGAAATCATTTTCAACCTGTATCTGTGAGGAAGCGAGGATACTTTATGAGATAACAGGGGATAGAATCTTCAGTAGTGATATAAAAAGCGGTAATTTCTTTCTTGTGGTTCATGATTTGATAAATGGAGTGGAGAAAATAGATGCCATCGCCTTGACCATCGGACCGGGTATGTTTACTTCCTTACGGGTGGGGCTGGCACTCGCTAAAGGACTTTTTTTAAGCCGGAGAATCCCAATCTGTGCTGTCAACACTCTTGAAGTGATTGCGTACACAGTAGCGTTTTCTAATTTTATTGATAGCAATTATCTCATCGCGCCGGTTATGGAGGCATTTCAGAAAGAGATATTCGTCGCCCTTTTTAAGAGCCACCGTCGCATAAGCAAGGATTTAGTATTTAAACCTGAAGATTTTTTAAAATTTGCTTGGGAGAAATATAAGGAGGAAAAAATAATCATAGCAGGTCCGGGTGTTCAGTTATTAAAAGATTTTGCACAGGGAAAAGATAAAAATAGGATAATCATCAGCGAATCACCCTTATTTTGCCCTTCAGCCTCCAAAGTCGTTCTTACCGCCCTACGCCGGATAAAGATGGGAATCTTTGATGACCCGGAGTTGCTTGAGCCCCATTACATTAAAAAGACCTCAGCCGAGGCAAAATTAAAGGAATGACTTGGAGTATAAGAGAAATGAAGATCACGGATATCGACCAAGTCTACATGATTGAATGCAAAGTGTTTCCCAATCCCTGGCCGAGATCCTTTTTTGAACATGATCTGCTCAAGAATGATACTATCGCCCTTGTTGCTGAAAAAGATGGAATAGTAGGCGGGTACATAATTGCTGATTCGGTTCTGGATGAGTTACATATCACCAATGTCGCAGTCGCTCCGGAATATCAACATCAGGGGATAGGAACCCGGCTCCTTGCCGAAGTGGAACGTAGAGGCAAACAAAGGGAATGTCTTTATGCCTACTTGGAAGTAAGAGTGGATAACACGGTGGCAATAAAATTATATAAAAAATTTGGGTATCGGATCATCCAATTAAGAAAAAATTATTACCTGGATGGCACCGATGCCTATGTGATGGGTAAAGAGTTAAAGGAGGTCCCATGAGTTTATTATTGTTCATTATAGGTCAATTGAGCCTTTATTTTTTAAAGAATTCTCCGGATCTGCTGGTGCGGATAAAACCCGAAATCCCTACACAGGAGGTAATTCTTTATTACAATTTTGGAAACACAAAATGGGATTCAACATCCGCGCGGTCCTATATTACCTACTTTGATGCAATAATTCCTCTACCTGAGACCTCTGATGTGGCTGGATTTTATTTTCTGACCGACGGAAGGGTAAATAATAATAAAGGGGAACTCTTCCTCTTCGAAATAAAAAAATCACCCCGCAGTATCCTGCCGCTTTCTTTGGATTATCTTGACCTGATGCTCCAGCAGGCGCGAAAGAAGGTTATCAATCGTATTTACATTGATGAAGCCATAGCTTTGATTGATTATGTGGAAAGAACATTGAAGATGGTACCTTATTTAAAAGGTTCAGAGGGAGAGTTGAAGATAAACCTTCTGAAAAACGAAATTAATGAGCTCAAGAGCCTTCTGGAAAGATGAATTGCCCGAGGTGTGGTTATAACAATCCAGAATCGGCAAATTTTTGCAGTCGCTGCGGATTGCAGTTGACAAAAACATTCGGTCAGCGACGTCCGGTAGCGGTGATCTTTGCAGATATCGCCGGATTTACCCCGCTTGCAGAAAGAATGGATCCAGAAGAGGTTAAAGATCTAATCGACCAGTGCCTCCAGCGTCTGGCTACAGTAGTCCAGAAATACGAAGGCTTTGTCGATAAATTCATCGGAGATTGTATCATGGCTGTTTTCGGTGCGCCAGTGGCGCACGAAGATGATCCTTTGCGTGCGGTTCTTGCAAGTATTGATTTGATGAAAGAGATTAAAGATTTTAATATTGAAAAGAAACAGAATTTGGCACTTTCAATTGGCATTAACTATGGCCTTGTAGCTACGGGCGACCTAGGCCGGCCCGGAGGTTATACTGTAATGGGTGATACCGTAAATCTCGCTCAGCGCCTCCAGAATGCAGCACCCCGAGGTAAGATTTATGTGAGCGAAGAGGTTTACCGCCATACCTGCCAGGAGATTGTATATAGAAAGTTAAAAAAGATTCCGGTGAAAGGAAAAAGCGGCATGATACAAGTCTTTACACCGATCAGGGTAAGAGTTCCTTATAGCCTGCGGAAGATCGCGGAGATTCCTTTGATCGGTAGAAGTGATGAGATGGCACATCTTAATAAAATCTTTGGAGAAGTAAAAAATGGAAAAGGAAGGGTTGTGGGAATTGTTGGTGAGGCTGGAATCGGTAAAACGAAACTTGTTTATGAGTTTAAAAGACAATTGGGTGTGGATGCGGTAGTGATTGAGGGCAAAGGGATTGAGTATCACAGCAACTCATCATATTTTGTGTTAAGGGAGATTCTCAAAAAGATATTTGGGATTAATGAAAAAGATTCTCCTGAGACGATGGCGCGCCGGATTGCCAAAACTATTGAGGAGCTTGATGATGCAGTTTTAAGAACAAAAATTTCATTTTACAAGTACTTTCTTTCAGCTGATTTGACTGAAACTGAACGCCGCCAGCTGGAGGCGATGCCTGCCGAGGAGCGGAGTCGCTTATTAATGGAAGCGATCCACTCGCTAATTTTGAAATATCCTCGTTCCCGGCCTCTGGTGATTATCTTTGATGATTGCCACTGGGTGGATAATGAAACCATAAATTTTATGCATACCCTGGCCCATACCATTGGCTACAAACCCATTATGCTTATTGCCCTGTACCGACCCTCGTTTGATATCGGACGGACCGGAGAGTTGCCTTATTTCAGCATGCTAAATCTAAAACCTCTGGAGATGGAGGAGACGGCTGCGCTCTTAAAAAAAATTTTTAATTGTGAAAGAATTGAGGATGAATTATTGGCCCTGCTCCTGAAAAAATCGGGTTCAATACCATTTTATTTGAGTGAACTCGCTATAAACCTTAGTAACACAAATATGATCCAGATAAAAGACGGCTGTGCCTATTTGGCCTCCGGAGCCACTTTTTCCCTGCCGCGCAGTCTTGATGAACTCATCATGACCAAAGTCGACCGCCTCGCTCCCGAATTGAGAGCCATAGTAAATATTGCTGCAGTCATTGGTGAGGAATTTTCTTTCAAACTGCTCCAAGCCTTGCTCCCGAGCCGCGAACGCTTACATAAGAATCTACTCTTTCTTACCCATCAAAATATTTTTAAAATAATTGAAAGCACCGGCCTGCCCGAGGAGAATAAATATGGCTTTACCCACACGCTCATTCGGGATGCGGTATATAACTCGCTGTTGAAAAAAGAATTAAAGAGCTATCATCAGAAAGTCGGTTTCGCAATTGAAAAGATTTTCGGGTTTAACCTTGAAGAGTATTACGATACTCTTGCCCACCATTTTTATCTTGGGGGTGAGTTGTTAAAAGCATTGGATTATTTAGAGAAGGCCGGGGATAAAAAAAGAGATTTCTATTTGAATAATGCAGCGATTGAAATCTATCAGCGATGTCTCTCCATAATACCATCCACCATGCCCCAAAGAATCGTCCGCATTAAAGAAAAACTCGGTTCGGTCTATGAATTGATTGGGGATTATAAAAATGCATTGGAGACTTATCAAAGTATAAAGAAGTATGCGGAAAGCGACCGGCTCACATGGGCGCGCAGTCTTAAACATCAGGCACTTATTTATTACCGGCAGGGGATTTACGAAAAAGCCATGAAACATCTCCACGAGGCAAGAAAGGAATTGAGAAGGATTTCAGATTCTCAGTCCATTTTGATTTTAAAAGAACTTTCGGAGATTTCCAGTTGGGAAAGTTGGTTTTATCGTATAAAAGGGAAGATCGACCTCGCCGAAAAGAAAGCCCTGGAGTCCATAAATATCATCAAAAAAGTGAAAAAATGGTCCTCAGATCCCGGCCTCAAAAAGACCATGTTGGTTGCTTATAACAATTTGGCGATCGTACACCAATTGAAGGGTGAACCGGCGAAGGCAATCGCATTATGTGAAAGAGCCCTGACCATTGCCCATGAGATTGGTGAATTCCGGGGCCAGCGGTTGATCTACAATACCTTGGGTATAGCCTATCGGATGCAGGGCGAATACGACAAGGCAATTGATGCCTTTACGATGTATTTAAAAATTAGTGAAGAACTGGAGGATAAACATAACATCGGTATCGCGTATTGTAATTTGGGAAATGTCTATCAGGATAAAGGTGATTCCCGGGTGGCGATCGATTTTTATCATAAATTTTTAAAAATTTCCGAAGAACTGGGCGATAAATCTGGAGTTGGGACCGCCATAAACAACATTGGTATAGTTTATTTCAATGAAGGAGACTATCAGAGAGCACTTGAGTCTTTTGAGCAATATCTGAAAATAAGTAGAAAACTGGGGGAGAAGCAGGGCGTGGCGATTGCCTATGGTAATTTAGGGGAGATATATTACCATCAATTTAAGTTCAAAAAGGCGATGGAATTGTTTAAAAAATATCTTCGAATCGCCCAACAGCTCAATGCCCGGAGAGATATCGCCATGGCCTCTTATAACTTGGGGAGAATTTATACCGAGATGGGAAATTTGAAGCTTGCCCAAAGATATCTGGAGCAGGCGCGCCGGTTATTTGAAAATGTGGGAAATAAATTTGCCATTGGAATGGTATTAAACACTCTTGGATATTTAAAATTCAAGCAGGGCAAATTTGATGAATCCAAGAAATTTTTAAATGCTGCCCAGGAGATTGCAAATCTGATTAATTCCGCAGAATTGAAGGTATATTGTCTATTAAACTTCGGTATTTTCCTTAACAAGACTGATCCTTTGAATGCCGAAAAGAATTTTCAAGAAGCGATCTTACTTTGTGAGAAGAATAGATTCAAAAAACTCTTAGCCGATGTTTATTATGAGTATGCCCGATTTTTGGGGTTTATACGACGACGGTCTGAGATGAAAAAATATTACCAAAACGCAATGAGAATATATCGGAGCATGGGAATTAAGAGAAGGTAATCATGATCGTCAATTTAAACAAGGTGCTTCCTCAGGCGCGAGAGAAAAAATATGCGGTAGGACATTTTAACACCTCCAATATGGAAATAACTCAGGCAATTGTTCAGGCTGCTGAGGAATTAAATGCGCCGGTGATTATTGGGGTAAGTGAAAAAGCAATAAATTATTCTGGATTGTCAACGATCGTCCAGATTGTATATAGCATAGCCGAAAGATCCAGGATTCCTGTGGTGCTCCATCTGGATCATGGGAGAGATTTCGATTTGATAAAAAAATGTATTGATGCTGGATTTACCTCGGTGATGATAGATGGTTCCTATCTGCCATTTAAAGAAAATTTAAACTTAACAAAAAAAGTCGTTAAATATGCGCACAAAAAGGGGATATCAGTTGAGGCTGAGATTGGCCAACTCGCCGGGATTGAGGATGATATGAAGCCTGCACATCTGCTGTATAGTGATCCTGATGAAGCAGCGAGGTTTGTCCGGCTTTCAGAGTGTGACGCCCTGGCTATTGCTATAGGGACTGCCCACGGTGCCCATAAATTTAAAGGCAAACCCAGATTGCGGATTGATATTCTAAAAGCGATCGCTGCCCAGGTGGAAATTCCTCTGGTTCTTCATGGTGCCTCTGGAGTAAAACCCAAATGGATTCGTTACGCAAATAAATTTGGCGCGCGGATAGAAAAAACAAAAGGCGTCCCTGACCGTTTGATAAAAGAGGCTGTCAAAAATGGTATCACCAAGATCAATGTGGATACCGATATCAGAATCGCCTTCACTGCGGCGATTCGGGAATTTTTATTCAGAACTCCTGAGGAGTTCGACCCGCGCCGGATATTAAACCATGCCCGAGCCGTGATAAAAGGGGTGGTAAAAGAAAAAATAATCCTTTTTGGATCGGCGGGCAGGGGATAATTGAATATTTATGCTAAAATTTAGTATATTGTTTCAGATCTATATTATGTTAAACTCAAATTGCGGAGGATTTTTCAGTGTTGCCAAAACCGAACAGTACTTATCCCGGGAAAGTTCAAAAGACCTTATTAGGTCTTCCCGCCGGTAATCGCCCTTGCATTCAATTTCGTAGATTATTCTTAAATACCTTCTGGGATGTTCAGAATTCTTTTCGCCTTTTAATACCATTCTGAAAGAATCTATTTTTCCACCTTTTTTCTGAAGTATTGCTACAATGTCCATTCCCATGCAGCCGGCAAGGGCTACGAGGAGTAGATCCATGGGCTTAAAACCCTGATTTAGTCCACCGGATTGGATATCGGTATCAACGATGATTTGATGGTGTTCCTCGTCTTCAGCCGTAAACTGCAGACCTTTTTTATTCCAATGGAGGGTTATCATTTTTTTTCAAATGAAAAAGATTATTCATTTAATAACGTATCAAGAAGGGCTTCAAAAACCGGTATTAATTCATCCGCATAACCGATCTGGGTCTTTCTTACATTTCCTTTCTTATCAATGAAGAGGGTATGGGGAATTGAACGCACACCAAACCTTTGAAAGACTTCGTTATTCCCCAGAAGAATCGGATAGTTGATATTGTTCTCGCGTGCAAAGGTTGCAAGGGTTTGTTTATCTTCTGCGCTCACCCCTAAAATCAAGAGTCCTTTATCCTTGTGTTTTTCATAAAGCGCAACAAGATGGGGTATCTCGCGTCTGCAGGGCGGGCACCATGTTGCCCAAAAATCAACAATTACGACCCTGCCTTTTAACTTAGAAAGCGTATACTCCTCACCCTGGAGGGACTTCAGGGTGAAATCATTTCCCTTTATATCCGAAGTTCCACTCTTTTCCTTAGTACAAAAAAGCGTAAAAATTAGACAGGTGGTTATGATTGTAATCGATACTTTTTTCATTTTGTCTCCTTTGTTTTTCTTGGCTTCATCCCCAGATATTTATTGAGCTTTTTCATTAAAGCCTCCTTGGAGATTGTCCCGATTATTCTTTCTTTCACCGTCCCTCCCACAAAGATGAGTATTGTGGGTATGTTTTGAATATCGTATTCGTTGGCGGTCTTTATCTCATTATCAACATTCACCTTAGCGATGTTGATTTTATCTGAATATTCCCTATCAATTTCCTCAATATACTTGCTCATTGCTTTACAACTCGGTGACCAGATTGCCCAAAAATAAACCATGTAAGGGAGGGAGGATTTCTCTACCTCCTGAAAGAAATCGATATCGGTTAATTCTTTTATCATAATTCCTCTACCTCCTTTTTAATGTTTCACGTGAAACATTAAAATGCGGAACTATACCCTATTTTAATCATTCTATTTAACTGCTGGTTTTTATTACTGTTATCCAGCATGTCCCTCAGCGCGAATTCGAAGAATAATTGATTGTAAAAATTAAACCTTATACCAGAATTCAAATATCCTTTATTCTGGTCCCGTGGATCATTCAGATTGGGTGTATAATCGATAAGCAGTTCGGTAGAACCTATTTTAAACTTTACCCCAGAAAATATATCTATATGTCCACCATGTTCAAATGAGTAATTTGCGCCGATGCTGGGGGTAATCGTTAGGTCGGGATATTCGAAAATACCCCCCACTTGGCAATAAAGACCTTTAGACATGATGTCATAACGAGAAGCAGTATCATCGTATTCTCCATATCCCTGATTGTCAAACCCACAGATGATCGTAGGCACCATCCAGGATTGTTCAATGATGAGCAATCTTGCCTGGAGCCCAGGAAGTTTATAAAAATTTGGATTGCCAGCACCGATAAGATTGGATGCCCCATAACTCAATCCTAAAGAAATTCTATCCAAAAGTTCTATCGCACCATACCCGATGATTTCTCCTTCTGGGCCAAACCGCAGCTGGACTGAATAGTTGCCATGCTTGGGAATGGTGAGATCTGGTTGATCAATGAGATAATGTGAGAATAGAATGATTAAAAGCATCGTCATCCTCCTTTAAAATTTTCTGATAATCTTTAGAGAATTCTCACCAAATATTTCTCTAATCTTGGATAAAACTTCAGGTTTGGGCTCTATTTTTATCGTCTTTGACCGGATATTTTTAAATCCATCCACATCCGGAACCAGAAACCATACTTCGCATTCACCTCTGTGATTATTAAACAATTCGTAAAGGTATTTTAGTTTGTCAATCTGGACTTCTGGATTCCGGCATTCAATCAAAATCCTCTGGTAAAGGTTATTGATCTCACTGAGCGGACAGATGTATTCTGCCTTCAACTTTTTCTTTTCCTCTTCTCCGAATACCGAACCCTTGATTATCAATAAGTTATCCTCCTTAAGAAAATTCCGGTATTTCTCAAATTGGTCTGCAAAGACAAAGACATCGACACTACCTTCTAAATCCTCAACCGTAATAATTGCATATTCACGGTCCTTTTTATCTTTTTTGATTTTTTTTGCATTTAAAATTCCACCGATTGAGACCATCCTACCGTTTTCAAGGTCATTTATCTTAGAGATTGGGGTAAGCCCCAGGTATTTGAACTCTTCCCGGTGTTTTTCAAGGGGATGCTCCCGGAAATAAAAACCAAATGCCTCCTTTTCATAGGCAAAATAGTCTACTTTGGTTTTAGTTGTCCGGTTTCCCGAATTTTGGTTATTGATATTTTCCGGATTAAATAGACTCTCCTGGGAACCTTCGGGTTTCTTTTCTGTGATTCTTTCAAGAAGTTTTTCAATTCTGGGCTCAAAAAGGGCAAAGGCACCCGTCTTGATTAAGGATTCCAAGGCTTTTTTATTTAAGTTTTTGTTGCGCACTTGAAAATCAAGAAATGAACGGTAGATCCCCCTTGTCCGTTCTTTCACTATCGCCTCGGCTGCAGGTCTACCTAAATTTTTTATAGCACCCAAACCATAACGAATAGAATGCCCTTCTTTCACAAAATTACAAAAACTTTTATTAATATCCGGTGGTAGAACTTCTATTCCTAAGCTCCTTGCATCCTTGATTAAAACATTTATCCGGTCGGTGTCGTTCATTTCATTATTGAGCGAAGATAACATAAACTCCAGTGGATAATGGGCTTTGAGATATGCTGTCTGATAAGCGATGACCGCGTAGGCCGTGGCATGGGATTTATTGAAACCATAACCGGCAAAAGGGGCGATCAGATTAAAAATCTTTTCCGCAATCTCCACAGAAATGCCATTTTTCTCAGCCCCTTTTATGAACTGCTCCCGAATTTCAAACATCAACTCCGGGATTTTCTTCGCCATCGCTCTTCTTAGATTGTCCGCCTCGGCAAGCGAAAAACCGGCAATACTTGAAGCAATCTGCATGACCTGTTCCTGGTATAGGATGATCCCGTAAGTCTCTCTTAGAATCGGTTCTAACTTAGGATGGAGATAGGCGATTCTATCCGGATTCTGTTTGTTTTCAATGAGTTTCTGGATATTTACATTCCCCATTGGTCCGGGTCGGTAAAGGGCGATTATGGCGATGATATCTTCAAAACATTCGGGTTGCATGCTCCGGAGTAATTCCTGCATCCCCTGACTTTCTAATTGGAAGACACCAGTCGTTTTGCCTTCTTTTAAAAGGTTATAGGTGAGGCGGTCATCAAAGGGAATATCTTCTTTTCTTAAATTTACCATTTTTAGACAGTCATCGATTATTGTTAGGGTTTTTAAACCGAGTATATCCATCTTGAGCAAACCTATCGCTTCAAGGGCATTTTTATCATATTGGGTTGAAATATCACCTTTTTCAGGATTTCGGTATAAAGGTACATACTCAATCAATTCCTTAGGAGTGATTACCACCCCAGCCGCATGGATGGAAGGATGGCGGGCGAGTCCTTCGAGTTTTTTTGCGATTTCAATCAATTCAATATATTCCTTTTTGGAATTGATCAGGGATTTAAATTCTTTATCTTCTTCCAGAACCTGTTCAATTTTCTTATTTGGGGGGATTAGTTTTGCAATCTTATCCGCTTCGCTGTAAGGAATCCCTAAAACCCGTGCCACATCCCTTACTACCGCTCGTGCCTGCATTGTTCCAAAGGTTATTATCTGACTAACATTGTTGGCGCCATATCTTTTCTTGATATATTCCAATACCTCTTCCCTCCGGGTATCGCTAAAATCAATATCTACATCAGGTAGACTTACGCGCTCGGGATTCAAAAATCTTTCAAAAAGAAGATTAAACTGTAATGGATTGACTTCAGTAATCTCAAGGGCATACAGCACCAGACTACCTACAGCTGAACCTCTTCCTGGTCCCACTGGGATTCCATTTTCTTTCGCAAATTGGATGATATCCCGGACAATCAAAAAGTATCCGGGCAGTCCCATTTTCTTAATAACACTCAATTCGTAATCAAGCCTTTCTTTAATGGTTGGACTAAGTTCGGGAAATTTTTTGGTGATATTCTGATAGGTCAATTCACGAAGATAATCAAAATCCGATTCATATCCTTCAGGTCGAGGAAAATTCGGCAATTTTACATCGCGCCCCGAGGTGTCGATAAAGAGGTTACATCTTTCACCAATTAACCTGGTATTGGAGACCGCCTCCGGCAGATCATTGAATAACTCGATCATTTCTTTCGGACTTCTGAAATATGCCTGCTGAGTTTCAAATCTTAATCTTTCTTTGTCATTCAAAGTCTTTTTTGTCCCAATACACAAAAGGACATCATGGGCTTTGTAATCTTCTGCAGTAAAATAATGACAATCGTTCGTGGCAACTAATGGAGCATCATACTTGTTGCTCAAATCCACCAGCATGCTTATTAACCCTTCTTCATTTTTTAACCCCAGGCGCATGATTTCAATGTAGAAATTCTCCTTCCCAAATATCTCTTGATATTCACGGAGTGCATACTCAGCACCATTGGTATCGCCGAGTTTTAATTTATAGGGAATCTCTCCTTTGAAACATCCGGATAAAGCGATAAGACCTGAACTGTATCTACTCAGTAATTCTTTATCCACTCGGGGCTTATAATAGAATCCTTCAAGATAGGCAAAAGAAGCGAGTTTTATTAAATTTTTATAACCCGTCTCATCCGCACACAGCAGGGTGAGATGAAAAGAGGACTCAGGGATTTTGGAATCTTTGCTCTGGTTTTTTCGGGAATCGGGTGCCACATAGGCTTCCATACCAATGATCGGTTTGATACCTTTTTCCTTAGCGGTATTATAAAACTCAATCGCCCCAAATAGGTTACCATGGTCGGTGATTGCCAAAGCCTCCATCTGATATTTGTGAGCCAGGTTTATCAATTCCGGAATATTCATCGCTCCATCCAGGAGCGAGTACTCGGTATGGGTATGAAGATGGATGAAATTCTTCACTTTAACTAAAAATGGACATTATCAAGGGGCAAGAACAAAGGATTAGCACAATAAATCTCCTTACAGCGAGGACAGAGGATGAAATTAAATTCTTTGAAAACTTCTTCCTCCAGCAAATCTTCAGGTAGACACTGGATTTTTTCAAATTCTTTTTTGAGATCAAATTTTGAATTTTTTATATTAATTACTCCATCAAAATCTGCAAAGACCTTTATCAGCAGCCGGTAGAACAGGTCGCCTGGATTAATAATCTTTTGGCACCGACTACACCGTTGTGATGACATCCTCAAGAGAGGGTCAACAAAACCCGTTTACAGACTTCCTTCAATGTTTCGAATACCCCGATACCCTGGACTGCCACGGCTTCAAAATAAGGATACTTCAACTGAGGGTTAAGAACCTTCTGAAGTTCTTCTACACTGGTGATATTGGGGAGGTCGCGTTTATTATACTGAATTACAATCGGAATTTTATCAATAGAAATATTATAAGTCCTTAGATTATCCTCCATATTCTGGAAGGATTCGATATTTTCTTCAAATCTTTCAATCTGAGAATCGGCCACAAAGACGATACCATCCACACCTTTTAAGATCAATTTTCTTGATGCATTATAAAAAACCTGTCCGGGAACGGTATAAAGATGGAATCTGGTTTTAAAACCCTTAATCGTGCCCAGGTCCACCGGTAAGAAATCAAAAAATAATGTGCGGTCAAGTTCAGTAGCCAGGCTGATCAATTTTCCTTTTATTTCGGGATTAAGTTTGGTATAGATATATTTTATATTGGTAGTCTTTCCTCCAAGACCCGGTCCATAGTACACAATCTTACAATTTATTTCCCTTGAGGCATAATTTATCAGTGCCATAGTTGACTAAAATCCAAATAACTTGTCCAACTCATCCTCAGCTGCTTTGGTAAAATCAAGATCAAACGGTTTCTGGCCAATTTGATCCTTACCCAGTTTTTTGAAAATATCTTCAAAAATTTTTTCTAATTCCTGGGCTGTATTCTTTACCTTAACCCGAACCAGACCCAGGGTCGTGCGCTGGTCAAATAGAACGGCTAGGATCACGCGGTTGGCAACAAGACAGACATAGAGATTCTCCTTTTCTCCCTGATGAAATAAAGTAGAGAATTCTTTCTCTCCTATCAAAGATGCAAGCTGACTGGTAGCGGCGAAATCCGCGGCAGAAAGGGTGGCAAACGATGATACATCCATCGTCGAGGTATCACCTGCTGAAGTGATTAGTTGTCCAGCCTTATCGATGAGTAATATGGCACGGGCATTCGTCCCTTGGAGCAGTCGATTTAATGATTCAGTTATCGCCCAAAAATCTTCTTCAAAAATATTAAGCCCTTCCTGCATCGTAACATTATAAATATAATTTTTCAAAAGTCAAGAGTATTTTAGCAGAATTAGGGTTGAAATGAAAAGATGCGCTTCTAAAAAATCAAAACTGGGGGACAGGGATTCGAACCCCGACCAATTGGTCCAGAGCCAATCGTCCTACCATTAGACGATCCCCCAGTCTTTATTTTTAGATTAATTATATCCGGATTATGTATTAAGTCAAGCGAAAAAATTTACTTGATTATCACGATCTTTTTCTGTTTTAACTCTCCATTATCTTTATAGATTGCAAAATAGACTCCCGGCGGAAGATTATGGAAGTCACTTTGAACGCGTCCATTCACATCATATAGTTTTACCGCAAATTTACAGAAGAGTTCATTGAGTGCCTTGGGAGAATTGACAATGCTCGTGCGGGCGATTAGATATGTATAATTTTCTTCAACAGACTGACCGGGAATGGTTACCATCATACTATCCTTTGTTGTATTACCCGCGGCATCCATTGCTGTTACTACAATCCAATAATTGCCAGGTGGAAAACCTGTAGTATTCCAGGAATAATTTGCATCTGTAGCTTCGATAAGGGTATCGCCGTCAGTATTAGTTACGATGAAATAAAAGTCTCGATTTTCGTAGTCCCCACGGCTCGTGCATACTTGATCATTTTTGTATACAACATTGACATTGCTGCTGTAGTAAAGGTAACCTCGGAATAGAAAAGAGAGCCTCTCCGGCACATTCTGGGGTCCGTGGATTTCATAACTGATGCGCATGGGAATCATTTTTTCCCAGACTGGATTCTGGTTGATCGGGATCCCGGTTTTGTCATAAATCTTGGCGATGATATCCACATTTCCTGTGACGACCGTTGGAGGATTTAGATAGGTGCTGGTATTATTGTTACAGATCGCAAATTTGTAATTTCCATACGCATTTTCAAATACCGGCTTTGCAGTATCATCATAGGGAGTAATAATTGCCAGGGGATTTCTCACGAATGCCCAATCCGCAGTATTCCAGACCGGACCGATATCCTTGATACGGGCGAAATGGCAATGGTCAAAACCAGTAACAGGCCAAGGGACAAGATAGCCGATCAGATCTCCCTCATTCACGATATCGCCGACATTTTTGTGGTATCGATTGGGATCGATATGTGCATAAAGCCAGGCTTCCACAGAGTCATTAGAGATATTAGAATCAGCAATAGCTAAGCGCCAGTGATATTCAGCCTGCGTGGTGAGCCAGGCCTTGACAATTCCTCGCTGCACTGCGTAAACAGGCTGGCCTACAGAATTCCCCATCACATCAATCCCGGGATGGAGATAGGCACTTCCACTCCCGTAATATTGATATTCCCCCCAATTATTTCCAATAGGATGGGTTTCATCCTGGGGTCCCAGGGGCCAGCCGACATTTATAATGAACAATAAAAACATCAATCCTCCTTACACTTTTGTAACCATTCAAGGTAAAGTGTGGTATCCGGCAGTATAATCTCAACTTGATCTTCGTTGATGAATTGGATCTTTCTCACATAGGGGTTAGGCAAGAGTGTCTGGGTTTTTAATTTCCCTTTTTCATACAAGAAGAGTGTATCATTTGAGACCACTACCACACGGTGGGCACTATCAGTGCTCGCAAAAAGGCGACCCGGATTGAAATGATAGAGCAATCCTCCAGACATGGAATAGGCGTATAAACCGTTGCGGTCTGAGGCAAAAAAGATCTTATTGTCCGGAGAGAACCCGAATCCATTGGGATAATTAAGTTTTTTGAGAATTTTTATCTCGCCTGTTAACTTATACAGATATAAGCTCTGTTCGTTAGTAGCAAAGACTTCACCGGTGTTGCTGATGAAAAAGGTAATTGCCTCCGGGTTTACAATATGATAGAGCATATTGCCTTCGTGATCATATAGTTTAAACGAGGCAGTAGCGAGTTCGGTTGTACCCGAGTAGGTAACTTCTCCGGTGAAAGCACCATTTGCCGAATTGATTGTGATGTTAAAGATTAGAATGCAAACAAAATTTAGACTCATGGTTTATTCTATTTATTTTCATAACCAAGTCAAGCATTTATCTCATCCTCACCTCGATGGAACGGGCATGGGCAAATAAACCTTCGGTCTGGGCAAGAATCTGAGCAATCGGGCCGATCCGCTTTAAGCCAATTTTATTCACTCTCAAAACGGTTTGAATCTTCAAGAAATCTTTTATGTGGAGGCCACCTGTATATCGTGCCGCACCTGCGGTAGGAAGTGTATGATTCAAACCACTGCTGTAGTCTCCGAGCACCTCGGCTGCATATTTACCGACGAAAAGGGTTCCATAATTTTTCAATCTTGAGATATATCTTTCAGGATTTTTAATCTGTAATTCTAAATGTTCTGGGGCTTTTTTATTAGCAATTTCTATTGCCTCTTCAATGTCCTGGGCAATGATGATTAGACCATTGTTATTTAAAGCTCTTTTCGCAATCCGCCCGGTCTTAAGAATTTTAACCTGCCGGTTGAGAATTTTTATTACTTTACCGGCAAAACTTGGAGCGTTAGTTACTAAAATAGGTAGGGCATTGGGATCATGTTCGGCCTGGGCAAGCAGATCTGCAGCTACAATCTCAGGAACAGCTGATTCGTCTGCGATGATCAAGATTTCGGTGGGCCCGGCGATAAAATCAATGCCTACATCTCCAAATACATATTTCTTGGCACTTGCTACAAAGATATTTCCTGGTCCAAAGATTTTCGCAACTGGTTTCACTGTTTTGGTTCCATAAGCCATTGCTGCAATCGCCTGAATACCTCCGACCTTGTATACTTCCCTGATCCCTAAAAACTGGGCGGTAGCCAGTATTAAGGGGTGCACCGAATTCTGATAGGTTGGCGGTGAACATATTGCGATTTCCTTTACTCCTGCTACCATCGCTGGGACACCGCACATCAAAACTGTAGAAATAAGAGGAAATCTTCCTCCGGGGATATAAATGCCAATTCTCTCAAGGGGGATTATTACTTGCTCGGCGATCACCCCATTGGTGATATTAATCTTAAAATTTTTTAATTGACATAACTGGGCACGGGAGAATTTTTCAATATTCTCCTTGGCTCGGGTCAGAGCTTGGAGCAGATGCTTATCAATGGAGTGGGCAGCTTTTTTCAACTCTGCAGGAGTAACCCGAAAATTCGAAACTGAAACTTTATCGAATTTTTTGGTATATTTATTTAACGCCCGGTCACCGAAATTTTTTACCTCATTCACAATCGAGCGGACCAGACTTATATTTCCTTCCATTTGAGGCCGGAAAAAATCCTCCGGCAATTCTTCGCTTCTCAATATTTGCAATTTTCCTCCTTTTTGTCAACTTTCTTTTTGTAAAAATTTAAAAAATTTTTAAGAAGCGTTTTCCCGGATGTGGTTAATATCGATTCAGGATGGAATTGAACACCTTCGATAGGATATTCACGGTGCCTTATGCCCATCACCAATCCGTCTTCAGTCCAAGCCGTCATTTCGAGACAAAAAGGAATCGATTCTTGGGGGACAATTAGGGAATGATAACGGGTGGCATAAAAAGGATTTTTTATCTTTTTAAAGATTGTCTTCTGATCATGGTAAATTAAAGATACTTTACCATGAACGACCGTGGGAGCCCGAACTACCTTGCCTCCGAATACTTCAGCAATTGCCTGATGCCCAAGGCAGACACCAAAGATTGGGATTTTACCCGCAAAGCATTCGATAATCCGGCAGGTCATTCCCGCTTCCTTTGGAGTTTTGGGACCTGGGGAGATAAAAATGTAGTCAATTTTCATTCGCTTTATTCTTTTAATCCCAATCTCATCATTGCGGACCACAATCAATTTTTCACCCAGTGCTCCGAGATACTGAGCCAGATTATAGACAAATGAATCATAGTTGTCAATCAAAAGGATCATGCTATCGCCAATGCTGATTTTAAAGCCCGGGTTTTATTTATCGTTTCCTGATATTCTTTTTCTGGGATTGAATCCGCGACAATACCCGCACCTCCCTGGAGATAAGCGATTCCATCTTTGATGAGAATCATCCTTATCCCAATGCAGAAATCCATATTACCCTGGAAATCAAAATAACCGATCGCCCCAGCATACAACCCACGCCGGACAGGTTCCAATTCGTCGATGATCTCCATTGCCCTGATCTTAGGTGCACCTGAAACAGTTCCTGCAGGAAATGAAGCGATAAAAAGGTCAATACTGTCAAACCTTTCATCTAGTCTGCCCACGACATTTGATACAAGATGCATGACCTTTGAATAACGTTCAATTTTTAACAATCTATTGGTTCGGACAGTGCCGTAGCAGCAGACCTTGCCTAAGTCATTACGGGCAAGATCCACGAGCATAATATGCTCAGCACGTTCTTTTTCATCGGTTAACAATTCCTGGGCGAGTTTTTTATCCTGGATTGTATTATGACCTCGTGGTCTGGTTCCGGCAAGAGGCCGTGATACAGCCACGCCGTTTTTTAATTTCACTAAAGTCTCCGGGGAAGACCCCAGAATTGTGATATCATCGAGTTTCAAATAGTACATATACGGCGAAGGGTTAGCGATACGTAATGCCTGATAAATATCAAAATACGGCTTTTTGACCGGCGTTTTAAATCGCTGGGCCAGCACAACTTGGAATATATCACCTGCAAAGATATATTCCTTCGCAATTTTTACAGCATTACAGAATTCTTTTTTGGTGAAATTTGCTTCATAGGATATCCGGTTCTTTGTTTGTGTGTTTTTTTTCTGGAGACACATCCCTCGATTAAGAATTTTTTTTACATACTCTAATCGGTGCTTGTCTTCGTCAAACATCAAGATTTGAGCAGAGTGATACTTGTGGTCAAAGATTACAATCTCTTGAGGAAAGATAAAAAATAGATCAGGGATTTTTAATTCATCGGGATTTTTATCGGGAATTTTTTCAAAATAACGGACTGCATCATAGGCAACATAACCGACGGCGCCCCCGTTAAAGGGGGCAAAATAATCTTTACTCATGTAACATTTTAAAATTTTCCGGAGTTCGCCAAAAGGATTACCGTATTTTTTTATCCTCCTTTCTGCCTCATAGATATTAATTATGCCGTTGTATGCCCGGAAGATGATGCCGGGACGCGCGCCCAAAAATGAATAGCGGCCGTGACTACCACTCAATTCCAGCGATTCATACAAGAAGGCATAAGGTTCATCATGATAAAGCAGGTAGTATGCGTCTAAGGGTGGGGTTTTATACTCTTTGATTATTGTTGAGACCCTCAATTTGAACATATTCCTCTCCACAGATGGTTTTTAATTTCTCGATAAAATCAGGAAAGGATATTTTGATACATTCGGCATCCTGGATCACGGTTTCTCCTTCGGCAATCAAACCCGCTACAGTCAGGGCCATGGCAATCCGGTGGTCATGATAACTTTTACATACTGTGCCTCTCAAGCGAGTGGGCCCATTTATTATCAATCCGTCGGGTTCCTCTTTTATCCGGGCACCAAATTTTTGTAACTCGGTAGCAATCGCCCTCAACCGGTCAGTCTCCTTGACCCGCAGTTCTTGGGCATCTTTGATCACCGAGGTTCCATCAAGCTGAGTAGCAAGTACAGCAAGCACTGGAATTTCATCGATCACTGAAGGAATTAATGATCCGCCGATTGTGAATGCACGCGGTTTTCTCTTTCTTACAATAATATCCGCCACCGGTTCCTCGGAAAAGATTTTTTTATTCCCTATGGTGATCAAAGCACCCGCCTTTTTCAATATCTCAATCACCCCGCTGCGCAGTGGGTTTATCCCGGTTTCTTGAATGACCAGTTTATCTCCAATGAGACAACCAAGGACGATAAAAAATGCTGCCGAAGAGATGTCGTTAGGGATGTAAATAGTTTTGCCTTTGAAGATTGGCCTTGGTCTTATCTCAATCCGATTCCCCTTTTTACTAAACCTTATTCCTAAATAAGTAAATAAACGTTCGGAATGATCCCGTGAAGAAATTGGTTCTTCAATTATGGTTGGGGAATCAGCATAGAATCCGGCAAGCATTAAAGCCGATTTCACCTGGGCACTGGGAATGGGAAGCCGATATTCGATCCCCCTTAAATCACTTCCTTTAATGCTGAGCGGTGCTAATCCACCTTTGCGGCTCTCAATATTTGCCCCCATTAGGCGCAGCGGATCGATTATCCTTGCCATGGGCCTTCTTCGTAAGGAATCATCACCGGTGAGGACCGAGTAGAATTTCTGTCCAGCAAGGAGTCCGGTTAATAGGCGGATGGTGGTTCCGGAATTGCGGCAGTCCAGAACATCTTCGGGTTCCTTTAGACTGTAAAGTCCTTTGCCCTCAATGATAATCCGGGAATCTTTTTTAATTATTTCGGCGCCAAGCATTTTTAAACATCTAATGGTTGCTTGGCAATCTTCAGCGTCAGAAGGATTTATGAGCTCACTGCGACCTTCAGCGAGGGTTCCCAGAATCAAAGCTCGATGCGTGATCGACTTATCCCCCCCAACCGCGAGCAGCCCTGAAGCAATACTACAATTTTTTACCAAGATATTCATGGTTCTGCTCCTTTATCACCGGATAACTACCGAGGAATTTATAATAAACTGCAATTTCTTCGAGAATTTCCACCGCCTTTCTACATCGTTCCTCGGCGATGCTTCCCTGGAAATCAATATAGAAAATATACTCCCATGGTTTCCCGATGATAGGTCGGGATTCCAGTTTCATCAGATCAATATTTCTGAGGGCGAAGATGCTCAGGCAGCGGAATAGGATGCCGGGCTCGTTTTTGACACCAAAGACCAAAGAAGATTTTGCATCTGGCCCAGGATGGATTTTCTCTTTTTTGGAAAGAACCAAAAAGCGGGTGAAATTCATCGGATTGTCCTCTATTCCTTTTGTCAATGTCTTCAGACCATACACGAGAGCAACCTGGGGACCGGCGATGATACCAACATCTTTTCGTTGGTTTTTTATCACCACCTCCGCGGCACCGGCAGAATCAAAAAAGGGGACAATTTTATATTTTGGATTCTTGGTGATGAAGTCGCGGCATTGTTCTAAAACTACCGGGTGTGCCCAGATTTCTTTTAATTCCGTATTTGAATCCAAACCCAAAAGATTGTAAGTTATCTGCAATTCTACTTCCCCTACGATCCAGACTTTACCGGTTAAGAGCAAATCGTAATTCCGATGGATGCTTCCAGTCAAGGAATTTTCGATAGGCAATACAGCATAGGCATCGGGGGCTTTGTCCAGTGCCGCGAACAAATCTTCAAAACCGGTTAGACCAGTGGTTATTACTTTCTTGTTAAAGAATCTCGTGGCCGCCACTTCACTGTAGGCACCCTTTGTCCCTTGGAAATACACCTGGATCGGGTTACTCATAAGGTCCTCCCGATCGCTTCAGCAATCCCTTTAATTTCTTTTATCAGTTCTTTAAAGGCTTCTATCTTCAATGATTGTTTCCCATCTGAAAGGGCATTGGGCGGATCCGGATGGACTTCCACCATTATTCCATCCGCACCTGCGGCGATGGCAGCGCGGGCCAGGGGAGTGACATATTTTGCATCTCCTGAGGCATGGCTTGGGTCAATTATTATCGGAAGATGGGAAAGGTATTTCACGACCGGGACCGCACTGATATCAAGGGTATTGCGGGTATAATGCTCAAATGTTCTAATACCCCGTTCGCAGAGTATCACATTAGGATTTCCTTCGGAGAGAATATATTCGGCAGCCATGAGCCATTCTTCAATCGTTGCTGACATTCCTCTTTTTAAAAGCACGGGCTTATTGAATCTGCCTACGGTCTTGAGCAGGGGGAAGTTTTGCATATTCCTTGCTCCAATCTGTAGGATATCGGCATATTTATACACCAATGGAACATCAATCTCGGAAAGGACTTCGGTGACGACCAAAAGACCGGTCTTTTCTCTTGCACGGGCTAAAATTTCAAGTCCTTTCTCGCCTAATCCCTGGAAACTATAGGGTGAGGTTCGTGGTTTGTAGGCGCCGCCCCTCAGGAACTGGGCGCCTGCTTCTTTCAGGACGCAGGCAAGTTCAAACATCATACTCTCGGATTCAACTGCACAGGGACCGGCGATTATGGCGATAGTCTTATCGCCAATCCTTTTGCCATTGACCGCAACGATTGTATCATCGGGATGGAATTCCCTACTAGCCAGTTTATAAGGGCTGAGAATGGGAATAAGGTTTTCCACACCGGGCAGGGACTCAACAACTTTAGCAATCTTTTCCCTATCTGTAACCCCGATTATATGGAGTACGGTCTTTTTTTCTCCACGAAAAATCTTTACTCCATAGCCTAATTCAGCAATTTTTCTTCTTACCTGCTCAATATCTTCCTCACCGGCTTGGACAGACATTGTTATGATCATTATTTACCTCCTTTCTTTTTTTCAGGGTAAAAAGTGGCGTTATTGATGAAGGAAGATTGATGGCACTTCCGGGACCAAAAAGGATTTTGCGACCCTTATTGGGCCCGGAAGTGCCAATACCAGTAGTGATTAAAGGAGAATGCGGTGTGGTTGTGGTTAAGATTTAAAAGGGCAAACTCTGCCTGGGTCGGGCAGTTACGATTGAGCCTGCAGGAACGCAAAATCCTAACCACGATATAATTATATTCAAAAATTTTTTTCTGTCAAGCGCGCGATTTGAATCAAAAATAATCTTACCGAAGTGGGGTTATTTAATCAAAATAAAATATTAATCAAAATAAAATATCTTACCCAAAACTTTTAAAACATAGGCACCCCTGGATATATTCTATCCGAAAGGAGTGCCTATGATTTGCATAGACATTCCGGAGG
>JBDRWD010000023.1 GCA_039802205.1 candidate division WOR-3 bacterium | reverse complement strand
GCGGAGGCTGGGGATAATATTGGGATATTGTTGCGGGGTGTAGGTAAGGATGAGGTTTATCGTGGGATGGTGGTGGCGAAGCCTGGGACGATCAATCCGCATCGGCGGTTTAAGGCTGAGGTTTATGTGTTGAAGAAGGAGGAGGGTGGTCGGCATACGCCGTTTTTCAATGGGTATCGGCCGCAGTTTTATATGAGGACGACGGATGTGACGGGTGTGGTGAAGTTGCCGGAGGGTGTGGAGATGGTGATGCCTGGTGATAATGCGAATTTAGAGGTGGAGTTGATTGCGCCGGTGGCGATTGAGCAGGGTTTGCGGTTTGCGATTCGTGAGGGTGGTCGGACGGTGGGTGCCGGGGTTGTCACCCAGATTCTTGAATAGACCATATGAGAGTAATAATCAGTCTTGCCTGTACGGTCTGCAATAACCGGAATTATACCACTACGAAGGACAAGAAGAAACAGGCGCGGCTGGAGCTCAAAAAATACTGCAAATTCTGCCGGAAACATACCCTCCATAAAGAAGTTAAATAAATGGTGAATAGGCCTGTAGCTCTAACGGTAGAGCATCCGGCTCCAAACCGGAGGGTTGGGGGTTCAAATCCCTCCAGGCCTGTGTGGGAAAAACAGTGCTAAATCGCGCCCTTGATTATATAAAAAATGTCTATTTGGAAATGAAAAAAGTTACTTGGCCAACCAAGAACGAGCTTATCAGTTCTACGATAATCGTTATCATCCTTTCTGTCTTCGTTGCCCTGATAATATTCGTCCTCGACCGCATCTTCTCCTTGCTCCTGGGGATTGTCATAAAGTGACGCAAACTATGAACTGGTATGTAGTCCACACCCTAACCGGCCATGAGCAGAAGGTCAAAAAGGTGCTGGAAAGAGTGATAAAGGAAAAAGGTATGGAAAGCTTTTTCGGGCGGATAATCATTCCGGTGGAGAATTTGATAAAGATCCGAAAAGGTAAAAAGGTGATAGAAGAAAGGCGATTATTTCCAGGGTATATTGTGATTGAAATGGAACCAACCGATGAAGCCCTCAAACTGGTAAGTTCCATCCCCGGGGTCACCCATTTTTTAGGCACGCGTTACAAACCCACGCCTCTGGAAAAAGAGGAAGTTGAAAGCATTCTCGCCCAGGTAGAAGAATCAAAGAAAAAGGTCGTCACCAAAATTCCTTTCACCAAGGGCGAGCGGGTCACGGTGATCGACGGTCCATTTACGGATTTTGTTGGTACGGTGGAAGAGATCTATCCCGAACGTGAAAAAGTAAAAGTTATTGTGCTCATATTTGGCAGACCAACACCTATCGAACTCGGTTTTCATCAATTGAAGAGTTTTTGAGAGGAGAGTTATGGCAAAAAAAGTTGTAGCTGTTGTTAAGCTGCAGATTCCGGGTGGAGGTGCGACGCCGGCACCGCCGGTGGGACCCGCCCTCGGGCAACACGGTGTAAATATAATGGAATTCTGCAAAGCCTTCAACGCCGAGACGAAGAATATGGCGGGTGTAGTCGTCCCGGCGGTGGTGACAATTTATAATGACCGTTCCTTCACCTTCGTTTTGAAGAGTCCACCTGCGTCGGTTTTACTAAAACAGGCGGCAGGCATCGCCAAAGGCTCTGCCCAGCCCAACCGCGAAAAAGTGGGTAAAATCACCCGGAAACAACTGGAAGAAATCGCCCAGAAAAAAATGAAAGACCTCAACTGTGATAGTTTAGAAAAGGCAATGAAAATAATTGAAGGAACGGCTCGGAATATGGGTATCATCGTGGAGCAGGAATGAAGAGATCAAAACGTTATAACGAAGCATTAGCCAAATTTGACCGAAACAAAAAATATTCTTTAAAAGAAGCAATTGAGATTCTTAAAAATACGGCTACGGCAAAGTGCAGTGAATCGGTTGACCTGGCAATAAAATTGAATATCAACACCAAGAAACAAGACCAGATGGTACGGGGGACATCGGAACTACCTTACGGTACCGGAAAGACCAAAAAAATCCTCGTGCTCACCAAAGGCGAAAAAGAAAAAGAGGCCAAGGAAGCGGGTGCAGACTATGTTGGGTTTGAAGAATATATTGAAAAAATAAAATCAGGCTGGATTGATTTCGATAGTGTAATTGCAACTCCGGATGCCATGCCTGAAGTCGGTAAATTAGGAAAGATTCTCGGTCCCAAGGGGCTGATGCCTTCACCTAAAACTGGCACTGTAACCTTTGAAGTCGGTCCCCAGGTTAAAGCCTTAAAGAAAGGGAAAATCGAATTTAAATCGGATAAAGGAGGCTGTGTCCATGCCCTGGTAGGAAAGGTCTCTTTTCCATCGGAACATCTAGAGGCTAACATCCAGACCTTTATCAATGACCTGATTGCAGCCAAACCACCGACCGTCAAAGGGCAGTTTATTAAGTCTATTACCGTCTCCTCTACATTTGGTCCCGGGATAAAAATCAATGAAAAAGAATTTTTGAAAACAAAGTAGTCAATATTTTCTGATTCAACAAGATGGGAGGAACCGATGCCATCGCCACGAAATGTTGAAATCCTCAAAAAAAGTACGGAACTCTTGAAGGATGCTAAGGCATTCTACTTTACTGATTTTACCGGGCTCAATGTCCAGCAAATGGAAAAACTGCGCCGAGAATTGAAGAAAAATCGTTGCAATTATCTGGTCGTAAAGAATACTATTGGACTGCGTGCCCTGCAAAACCTTGGTTATGAGGTCGAATCCCTCAGGAAATTATTTTTTGGTCCATTGGGTATTGCCATCGCCTATGACGACCCACTTGTGCCGACAAAGATTTTAAAGGAGGTTGAGGGTTTAAAAATCAAAGGTGCCTTTGTTGAAGGAAGTGTTTTTGATGCAGAAGGTGTGGCTGAACTCGCTCGGATACCTTCAAAAAGTTTTTTAATACAAAGTGTGGTTGGTTCATTAAATATCGTGGGTAATTTCGTAAACACCTTAAACGGTGTTATACAAAAATTATTATTCACCATTGATGCAATTAGAGATAAAATAAACAGTCAAAAATAAAGGGGGTTAGCAATGACAACTAAAGAAAAAAGAAGTGTTGAGCAATTAGTCGAAGATATAAGCAATCTCACAGTTCTGGAGCTCTCCGAGTTGGTAAAAGCCCTCCAGGACAAATTTGGAGTCACCGCGGCTGCGCCTGTTCAAATGGTCGCCCAACCTGTAGGGGGTGTGGAAACAGCCAAAGCGGCTGCGGAAGAAAAAAGTGAATATACAATTACCCTTACTGCCAGTGGTGATAAGAAAATTCAGGTCCTGAAGGTATTACGAGAACTCACCGGGTTGGGTTTGAAAGAAGCCAAAGAGCTTGTCGACAATCCACCCAAGGTAATAAAAGAGGGTGCTACCAAGGAAGAAGCCCAGACCTTTAAAACGAAACTTGAAGAAGTAGGGGCAACGGTTGAAATAAAGTAAAATCATTATTGAGTTGGGTTATTCTCCCTTATCATTTTTAAAACCCTGCTCAATAGACCTTAAGTCACCGAAACAGGAGGCATATGAACATCATAGATTTTTCAAAAAATAAAGTCACCTTCAACATGCCCCATCTTCTTGAGGTTCAAACCGAATCTTACAAAAAATTCCGGGATGTTGCGATTGGTAAGGTATTCAAAGAGTTATTTCCGATAACTGGCATTCACAATCGCTACGAATTGCGGTATGTATCACATCGTTTGGGCCTTCCTAAATACACAGTCCAGGAAGCTATTGAGAAGGGGGTTACCTATTCCATACCCCTCCGCGTGACCTTCCAATTATTGTGCAAGGAAAACGACAATACCCTGCGTTCAGTGACGGAACAGGAAATCTATCTTTGCGATCTACCATTAATGACACACCGAGGCACATTTGTAATCAATGGTGTGGAACGAGTTATCGTCAACCAGATTCACCGCTCTCCAGGCGTCTATTACAGCGAAGAAAACGATAACTATTCGGCGATGATCATACCTTACCATGGTCAATGGATTGAATTCATCGTTGATCCTCAAAATTATTTCTGGGCTATACTTGATCGGAAAAAAAGGATTTCAGGGACCCTCTTTTTGAAAAGCCTTGGGTACCAGGAGGAGGAAATCGTCAATCTCTTCTTTAAAACCAAGATTGTGGAAATTGACGAAGCGAAAAACTGTTTTCTGGCTGAGGAAATAACCATCGGAGACAACATCAATTTTCGGGTGCTGGATTTGATTGACGAAACTAATTATGAGATATTAAAAAATCACGGAGTGAAAAAGGTTAAAATAGTAGACTCTCGAGAGCCTGGGGTTTCAATTTTAGCCAACACCATTAAAAAAGACCCGAGCAATATTAAAACCCGGGAAGATGCGGCAAAAAAGATATATTCTCTATTAAGAACCATCCCGCCGCCCACCCCTGAATTTGCTTGTAATTTTATCAACGATCTTCTCTTCAACAAGTCGTATTTTGATCTGGGAGAAGTCGGGCGTTTTAAAATCAATCAACGTTTTGATATTAAAGAAGAACCTAAGTCTACCACACTCACAATCAACGATTTAATCATGGTGCTGCGGGAATTATTCCGCTTTGCTAATAAAGAATTTGAACCCGATGATATTGATCATTTAGGGAACCGCCGGGTGCGCCGAGTTGGTGAATTACTCGAAAACCAATTTAAACAGGCGATAACCCAATTAATCCAGAGCATTAGGGAAAAAGCATCGCTCTTGGAAGAGGAAAACCTTTCACCACAGGAATTGATCAATCCCCATCTTGTTTCCAACATTTTAATGAAGTTTTTTACAACCTCCCAGCTCTCCCAGTTTATGGAGCAAACAAACCCTATCTCTGAGTTAACCCACAAACGGCGTATCTCCTCGCTGGGTCAAGGTGGTCTCACTCGCCAGACCGCTGGTTTTGAAGTCCGCGATGTCCATCATTCCCATTATGGACGTATCTGCCCGATTGAAACCCCGGAAGGACCAAATATCGGTTTAATCTCCAGTCTTTCCAGTTATGCGCGCATTGATGATTATGGTTTTATCGTTTCACCCTATTGGGAAGTCCAGAATGGGATAGTGAAAAACAAATGTGTCTACCTCCGTGCTGATGAAGAAGATAAATGCACCATTGCTCAAGCCAACACCCCGGTTGATAAAAATGGGAAAATTCTTGTCGACCGTGTCCTCTGCCGGCGCAAAGGGGAATTTCCAATGGTGCCACCTGAAGAGGTCAATTACATGGATGTTTCACCAGAACAAGTATTCAGTCCCACAACTTCCTTAATACCATTCTTAGAGCATGATGATGCGGACCGCGCCCTGATGGGTTCCAATATGCAACGTCAGGCCGTGCCTTTGATTAACCCTGATATTCCTCTGGTTCAGACCGGGATGGAAAGTAAGATTGCTCGGGATTCCGGAACATTATTGATCGCTGAAGAAGATGGAACCGTGGAATATGTAGATGCAAATCAAATAATCGTCAAAACGGAAAAGGGTAAGAGGTACAAGTACCAGCTCGCAAAATTCATCCGTTCTAATCAGAATACCTGTATCCATCAACGTCCGCTGGTCAAAATTGGAGAGGTAGTGAAAAAAGGTCAGGTTCTCGCCGATGGCTACGCAACTAAAGAGGGAACTCTCGCCCTGGGTAAAAATGTTCTTATTGCCTTCCTTCCCTATCTAGGCTACAATTTTGAAGATGCAATTGTGGTGAGTGAACGATTATTAAAAGAAGATACCTTTACTTCTATTCACATTTTGGAATTTGATTGCGAAGTTCGTGAAACAAAGCTCGGACCAGAAGAGATCACCAGGGATATTCCCGGGGTACCGGAGTCATTATGTAAAGATCTTGATCAGTTCGGGATTGTACGAATCGGAGCCGAGGTTGGACCGGATGATATTCTGGTAGGAAAAATCACACCTAAGGGTGAGAGTGAACTCACCCCTGAAGAACGATTAATGCGTGCCATATTTGTCGAAAAAGCTGCCAACGTCCGAGATACTTCGCTCCGGGTGGAACCCGGTGTAGAAGGCGTGGTTATTGACGTCCGGGTTTTGACCCGCCGTACCAATGACCCATTAGCAAAGGCAGTAATGGAAGAAAGAGAGCGGAAGATAAAACAGGAATTCGCCCAGATGCATAATGAAATAATTCACACCCGTAATGAATTACTTAAGAATCTACTCTGCGAGCAGACTGCAGATTCCACGATTCGGGATGATAAAGGACGCGTGATTCTAAAAAAAGGTCAAAAATTTGATGAAAAATTCTTTGAGGATTTAAATAGCGAAAAAATCACGGCGGACGAAAATTTTGTTGAAAACAGTAAAATTAATGAGCAGGTGGCGAAAATTATTAAGGAATATGAAGAACAAATTCAACAATTGAAAGCGGATAAGAAGATTGAAGAAGACAAGTTATTAAGGGGGGATGAATTACCCTATGGTGTTTTAAAAATTGTCAAGGTTTATATCGCCCAAAAGCGCAAGATTTCGGTTGGCGATAAAATGGCCGGCAGGCATGGAAATAAAGGGGTGGTCGCCAAGATTGTTCCGGAAGAAGATATGCCTTATCTTGCTGACGGCACGCCTGTGGATATTGTTTTAAATCCTCTCGGTGTTCCCTCGCGGATGAATGTGGGACAGATATTGGAAACTCATTTAGGCTGGGCCGCTCATAAAATGCAATTTTATGCCCTCTCCCCAGTCTTCAATGGTGCCACGGTAGAAGAAATCAAAGAGAAATTAAAGGAGGCGGGATTACCAGAGTCTGGTCAGGTAACGCTTTACGATGGCCGGACCGGATTGCCTTTTGATTCCAAGGTGACCGTAGGATATATGTATATGCTGAAGTTGATCCACATGGTTGATGAAAAGATGCATGCCCGTTCCAGCGGTCCCTACTCTCTCATCACCCAGCAACCCCTTGGCGGAAAGGCGCAATTTGGTGGCCAGCGGCTGGGTGAAATGGAAGTTTGGGCACTCGAGGCTTATGGGGCAGCTTACACCCTCCAGGAGATGTTAACTGTAAAATCCGACGATGTTGATGGTCGGGCGGCAATGTATGAAGCATTAATCCGGGGCAAAAATCCACCCAAACCTCGAGCACCGGCATCGTTTAATGTGTTACTCAAAGAATTGCAAGGGTTGTGTCTCAATGTAAGCTTTATGAAGGAAAATAAGGAAAATAAGGAGGAAAATAATGAAACATAATCCTCCAGATTTAATCGATCTATCAGATTTTATTGGAATAAAATTGAGTCTTGCCTCACCCGAGACAATCCTTTCCTGGTCCAAAGGAGAAGTTACCCGGGCAGACACCATAAATTATCGGACCCAACGACCGGAAAAGGATGGATTATTCTGCGAAAAAATATTTGGGCCCGTTAAGGACTATGAGTGCGCCTGTGGAAAATACAAAAAGGCGAAATACCGCGGCACCGTCTGCGATCGATGCGGTGTCGAAGTACTGCCTGCTTCCGTCCGCCGGGAACGTATGGGACACATTGACCTCGCCGTGCCCGTGGCACATATCTTCTTTTACAAAATCCCGCCCAGCAAGATCGGTTTGCTTCTGGACTTAACCATCAATCAATTAGAAAGGATACTCAATTATGAAGATTACATAGTGGTTGAACCCGGGAATTCACCCTATCCTAAAGGACGGGTGATCAACGAAGAAGAATACCATGAAGCCAAGACAAAGTACGAAGGTTTTCGTGCTGATACCGGAGGCCAACCTATCTATGATCTATTGAAAGAAATCGACCTGGACAATCTGGCATCGGATTTACGGGTAAAACTGGATAAGGAGACACTGGAAGCCCGCCGGATTAAATTGATAAACAAACTTAAACTCGTAGAGGCGCTTAGAGAATCCGGGAATCGCCCGGAATGGATGATGCTAACTCGGATCCCGGTCATTCCCCCTGATCTTCGCCCTCTCGTTGCCCTGGAAGGCGGGAGATACGCCACCAGCGACCTCAATGATTTATATAAAAGAGTGATAACCAGAAATAATCGGGTAAAGGCACTGCTTTCAGGTATAAAAACGCCGGAAGTGATTGTGCGGAATGAAAAAAGGATGCTTCAAGATGCCGTCGATGCCCTATTGGACAATTCCCGGCGAACCCGCCCGATTAAAGGTCGCGGCAATCGACCTCTGAAATCCCTTGCCGATGCCCTGAAGGGTAAACAAGGCAGATTTCGGAGGAACCTGCTCGGTAAGCGAGTGGATTATTCGGGACGTTCCGTCATCGTTGTAGACCCCAAACTCCGCCTCTATGAATGTGGCTTACCCAAGGAAATGGCACTGGAATTATTCAAACCGATGATTATCCGAAAACTTGAAGAACGTGGAGTTGTTGACTCTGAACGGAGTGCCCGCCGGCTTGTGCGTTCGCGTTCGGCAGAAGTGTATGAAATTCTGGAAGAAGTAATAAAAGAACATCCGGTATTGCTTAACCGAGCACCTACCCTACATCGTGTCTCCATCATGGCATTTCTGCCGGTTCTAAAAGAAGGCAGAGCGATTGCAATCCATCCGCTTGTCTGTGTTCCTTATAATGCAGATTTCGATGGTGACACAATGAGTGTCCACATCCCCCTCTCTCCGGAAGCAATCATGGAATCCTACCTGCTCATGCTTTCTATTCACAACATCCGTAGCCCGGCAAATGGTCGTGCTTTAATGCATCCTACTCAGGATATTGTCATCGGACTTCACTATCTCACAAAGGAAAAGCCACAATCGGAAGGGCCATTGAAAATTTATGATGATGTCGATGAAATCAACTTTGCTCTCGAAAATAATTACCTTTCCCTGCATGATAAAATCATTTATAAGTTCATGGGCAAAAAGATTGAAACCACGCCCGGCAGGGTAATCTTCAACCAGATTCTTCCTGAGGAGATGCGTTTTAAGAATGAAACGCTCACCAAGAAAAAAATCACTGCAATCGTTGATGAGTGTTTAAATAAATTTGGAACCGCCAAGACCGTAGAATTGCTTGATAACCTGAAGGATCTGGGATTTGAATATGCGACCCGTTCCGGATTGACGATCGGCATTGATGATATGAAAAGTCCGAAAAATAAAGAAAAAATCTGGAATGAAGGATTGGCCGAAGTCTCAGAAATAAACAGTGCCCACAAGAAAGGTTTGATATCCGAAACCGAACGCTACAACAAAGTTATTGATACCTGGACCAGAGTTACCAGCGATATTGAAGATGAACTGATCAAAGAACTGGGCGAAGACCGTTTCGGATTCAATCCTTTATACATGATGGTGGAATCCGGTGCCCGTGGTTCCCGCAATCAGGCAAACCAGATATGTGGACTGAGAGGTTTGATGTCCAAACCCCAGCGGAAGGTAAGTGCTGTCCAGATAATCGAAACCCCGATAAAATCTTCCTGTAAAGAAGGACTCTCAGTTCTTGAATACTTCATCTCCACCCACGGTGCACGCAAAGGATTGGCTGATACAGCTTTGAAAACTGCGGATGCTGGCTATCTAACTCGCCGGCTGGTTGATGTCGCCCAGAATGTTACAATAACCATGGAGGATTGTGGAACGATAATGGGACAGGAAATCACCGCATTGAAAGAAGGTGAAAAAATCGTGGAGCCTTTGAGCGAAAGGATTAAAGGTAGGGTAGCGTTGATTGATGTGGTTGACCCGATCAATAATGAGGTAATCGTCAAGGCGGGTGAGGAGATTACTGATGAAAAGGCCGAAATCATTGAAAAACGGGGTATTGACCGGGTGAAAGTCCGGTCAATCCTTACCTGCGAAGCACCGGTTGGGCTCTGTGCTAAATGTTATGGTCGAAACCTTGCGACCGGTCGGATGGTAGAACTCGGCGAAGCCGTGGGTATCATGGCAGCCCAGTCGATCGGTGAACCCGGAACCCAGCTTACCCTGAGAACATTCCATGTGGGTGGAGCCGCATTGCGCATTGCTGAAAGCACCGAACGCTATGCTGATTTTGATGGTGAAATAATTTTTGAAAAAATTTCTGCAGTGCAAAATGTAGAAGGCAAACTGGTTAGCCTGAACGATAAGGGACGCATAATTTTAAAAGAAATAGCAAGGGATAAAAATAAGTCCAAGGATAAAGTACTCCGGCGGATAACCTATAATATCCCTACAGGTGCCACCATTTTTGTCAAAGACAAACAAGTAGTAAATGAAGGTGATATCCTATTTATCTGGGATCCTTATTCCATCCCCATAATCTCTCCGGTCGGCGGTAAAGTTAAATACAAGGATATCGAACTGGGATTGACGCTCCAGGAGAACTGGGTGGATGAAAGATCCGGTGGTAAACAGGCGATAATCGTGGAAGACCGTATGCGAAAGCTCCATCCTAAGATTATCATCTGCGATCCTGAGACAGATAAAGAGATAAAAAGTTTCTCCATCCCGGCTGGTGCCTATCTCATGGTTAAAAAGGATGAAAAGATTACTCCGGGCACGATGATTGCCCGAATTCCCAAGGAGATCGGTAAAAGCAAGGATATCACCGGTGGCCTACCCCGAGTCGAAGAACTCTTTGAAGCAAAGTATGTAAAAGATGCGGCGGTGGTCTCAGAAATTGACGGAATTGTTGATGTAGAAGAAGAAAAAGGAACCTGGATAGTCACAGTAACACCCGAGGTAGGCGAGAAAAAGGTTTATAAAATTCCTACCTCACGTTATTTAAAGGTCCACTCTGGTGAACAGGTAAAAGCCGGTGACCCGTTATGTGAAGGACCAATCGATCCCCATGACATTCTGCGCATAAAAGGACCAATGGAAACCCAGCGATTCCTGGTCAACGAAATCCTGGAGGTTTACCGTATCCAGGATGTGAAGATTGATGATAAACATATTGAAGTCATCGTGCGTCAGATGTTACAAAAGGTGAAAATTGAAGATCCAGGAACAACACGCTTTGTGAGTGGTGAAATCGTGGACAAAAGACGTGTGATTGAGCAAAACCAGAAGTTGTTGTCCAATTCAGAAGGCGAACAGGTAAAACCCGCAACCTATCGTCCGGTCCTATTAGGTATAACCCGTGCCGCCCTTTCCAGTGAATCTTTCTTCTCTGCCGCCTCATTCCAGGAAACTGCAAAGGTCCTCGCCGATGCGGCAATTGAAGGAAAGACTGATTATCTGGAAGGATTAAAAGAAAATGTAATTGTAGGAAGAATCATTCCGGCTGGAACCGGTTTTAGAGATTTTCAGAAAGTAGAGTTACTCCCGGAAAAAGCTACTGAAGTTGAAGCGGGATAATTCCCGATTAGAATATCTACAGTTTAAAATCCAATAAGTGATTTAATAATTCACGGGCAAAGATAAGGATAGGTATTGCCAGGACCAATCCCCAAAACCCACCGGCTGTTCCACACAGAATCAAAGCCAACATAACCACTGCTGGGTGGAGCTGTGCTGCCTTACCGATGATGAGTGGGCCTAATAGAAGATTTTCGAGCAACTGCTCCCCAAGATAGACCGCCACCACCTTGACAATGGTAATCATATAGGGAGGTGTCAAAAAGCCCATCACCAGGGCTATAATGAGGCTTATTATAAATCCTACATTAGGGATGAGGTTACAAAAAGCTGCGGTGATACCCAGAATGACATAGTATCTAACTCCTAAGAGCCAAAGAAAAAAACCAATGATAAAACCTACAATGATCATCATCAAAAACTGCCCACGAAAATACCGAGCAAGACTGATATTCAATTTCTTTAGCAATAAATTGAAACTATTCCGTTCGGATTCGGATAATTGGCTCTCTATCCATGCCTTGATTTTTTCCCGGTCATTGAGCAGGAGATAAGTAATGATGGGGATAAGAATGTAATTGTAAATTAACAGCACGATACCTTTCACACCCTGACCGATTTGAAAAACGGTTTGGAGCAGACCATTCAGGATTGTGCCCAAGTAATTATTGAAGGCATTCATTATGAGTTCCGGTGTAATATTGAAACCAATCTTATTAAGTCGCTCAACCAAACTGTTGATAAGCAATTTGCTCTGGTCAACAAATTCTGGAATCCTGGTGATGAGAAATCTTAGTTCGTTGATCAGGTTGCTCGCAAGTAAAAAAAGGACTGCGGGAACGATTGCCAGGAGAGGTATAAGAACGGATAGAATCGCAATGACCCGGGGTATCTTCCTCCTTTCCAGTGAATCAATAAGTGGGGCAATGATATAAGAAACCCCAGCACCAATGATAAAAGGTAATAAGATGGAGAAATAGCGAATGATAATATATAATAACAAGAACAGGATTGTGGCGCCGAATAATTCTTTCGCTCCTTTCTCCTTGCGCTGTGGCCAGAGTATAATAAGTATCAAAAATAGCAGGCCAATCGGCAAAAAAACTTTCGCTATCAGCATGAATACCAAAAGGAGAATGATAGCAATATAGACTGGCACCTGACCCATTTCTATTAAGGATTTAATAAATGATAGGCATTGATTGCGGCCTGCGCTCCTTCACTACATGCAACAACCACCTGGCGGATTTTCTTGGACCGCACATCACCCGCCGCAAAGATTCCTGACACAGAAGTATTGAGTTCTTCATCCGTAATAATAAAACCTGATGTATCTGTTTTTACCAGATCTCTGACCAGTTGGGAATTGGGTATCAAGCCAACATAAATGAAAACTCCCCTTACTTTTATAAAACTTTCCTGCCCGCTCGTGCGATCCCGTATTTTTATTCCTTCAACTGCGGATTCACCGATAATCTCTGTTAATTCGTGTCCTAAAAAGAATTGGACATTTGCCTTGCCCTGGAAATAATCAATTAAAATCTTGTCCGCGGTCGGCCGGGGCAGGAATTCAACAAAAGTAATCGAACGAACGAATTTATGAAGAAACCTTCCTTCCTGAAGACCCGAATTGCCACAACCAATGATGGCGATATCCGCATTCTTAAAGAGCGGACCATCGCAAGTGGCACAATAGCTAACTCCGCGGCCAATAAGTTTTTCTTCCCCAGGAATATTCAATCTTTTTGCCCGAGAACCTGTAGCAACTATCAACGCCCGGGCAAGATACTCAGCTTTATCGGTTACAACATGAAACAATCCTGATTCTGCCTTTACTTTTTTTGCCTCTGTATTAGCTAATATCTCAGTACCCAAACGGGTACATTGCCTGCTCATTAATTCCGCCAGCTGACTACCCGTTATTCCTTCCGGAAACCCTGGATAATTTTCAATAATATCGGTAAGCATTATCGTCCCACCAGGCATTCCTTTTTCAATAATTGCACACCTTAGACCAGCCCGAGAACCATAGATACCCGCACTCAATCCTGCCGGACCAGCTCCAATGATTAATAAATCATAAATGTTTTGATTCATAGTCCCTACTCTTCAGCTGATCGGTTTAACAAATAAATATCTTTAATCCACCTGCCGGCGTAGAAACGTTGGCACTTCAAGGTCATTCGGATTGTATGCCCGTTCTTTTATTTCCTTTTTAGGCTCCCGGCGTTTGAAGGTAGGCAATTCCATATTCTCTCCTCGAAGTCCCAGGTCAATCTTTGACTCAACGGGTTCCTCAGTAATCCCTGTAGCTACCACCAGAATTTGAATCTTGTTGTTGAGACTCTCATCAACCACCAATCCCACCTTGGCATTAACTTCGTGGTTATTGATCGCTCCCATGATCAGATTTGAAGCTTCGGAGACTTCCTTCATTTTTACATCCGCACCACTGATATTTATCAAAATACCCTTGGCACTGCTTAGGGATATATTATCAAGCAATGGTGAGGAAATTGCGGCTTGGGCGGCCTGGATTGCCCGATTCTCTCCTTCGCTAATTCCGAGACCCAAAATTGCCTTACCCCTTTCGGTCATCACTGCCCGCACATCCGCGAAATCCAGGTTGATAAATCCGGGCTTGGTTACCAGTTCTGCAATCCCTTTGATGGCATTAAAAAGCACCACATTTCCACCGCGTAAAATTTCCACCGCACTCTGGTCTTGGGGAAAAACCATATTTATTTTATCATTGGGAATACAGATGAGGGTATCTACAATCTCGCTCAATTCTTCAATCCCTCTCTCCGCGATCTTCATCTTCCGCGGTCCTTCATGGCTCCAAGGTTTTGTTACCACAGCGACGACCAGGGCACCGGCATCTTTGGCTTCTTTGGCAATTACTGGCGATGCCCCGGTTCCTGTTCCTCCGCCTTCCCCGCAAGCGATGAATACCATATCTGTATCCTGAACGATATTCCGGATCTCTTCGCGGGATTCTTCAGCTGCTTTACGACCAATTTCCGGGTCGCCTCCTGCACCCAACCCCCGGGTAAGATTTACGCCGATTTGGAGTTTTTCTGCAGCCCGTACTTGAAACTGGAGGTGTTGGGCATCGGTATTGACTGCAATTAGTTCTACTCCTTCAATTCCGTATTCCGATGCAAAACTTACGGTATTGCAACCAGCACCTCCAACTCCTATCAGTTTTATTTTTGCTTTGAATCTCGGTTCTTGAGCTAAAGTCAACATATTAACCTCCTTTCAAAAATATTTGTTAAAAAGGTCTTCAAAACGTTTTTTGATTGCCTCAATGATACTCATACCCCTTTCGCGTTGAATAAGTGAAACATTCTTTTTCTCAAAGCCGTAAAGAATCAATCCCACACCAGTGGCATAGATGGGATCAAGAATGATGTCGGTCAGTCCGCCAATCTTTTTAGGGATACCAATTTTAACGGGAAGATTGAAAATCTCCTCAGCGAACTTATCAAGATTTGCTAACCGTGCTGTGCCACCAGTGATTACGACCCCCGCACCTAATACATCTGCATAACCGCTCTTTTTTATCTCCCGATTGGCAATCATCAGAATCTCTTCCACCCGAGGACTGACGATATTGTATAATGTCTCTTTGGTTATCGTCCGGTCTTCCCTTCCCCCAATCCCCGGGACCTTAATTTCTTCCTTTTTTTCTTCTTCACTTAAACTCAGGGTGGCGTATTTCTTTTTGATAATCTCGGCCTGATTGTGGGGTGTTCTGATGCCAATCGCAATATCATTGGTAATATATTCTCCTCCCAATGGTATGACCTGGGAATGACGGATGGAGCCATCATAAAAGATTGCCAAATCGGTCGTGCCTCCGCCAATATCGAGCAAGCAGACACCTAAATCCAACTCATCAGGTTGCAATACGGCATAAGAGGACGCGAGTGGCTGAAGCACGAGATCCTTTACCTTTAAGCCGGCCCGGTTGAGTGCGGTATAAATATTCTGGGCAGATGCAATCGCCGCGGTCACAATGTGAACTTCTGCCTCAAGTTTCACACCGCTCATCCCGATGGGGTCTTTAATGCCGCGTTCATTATCCACAATGTATTCAATGGGTATGGCATGGATGATCTCTCGATCCATCGGTAGGATTATCGCCTTCGCCTGCTCAATAACGCGTTCAATGTCACGTTTGGTGATTATTCCCCCGGTTCGGGACGTAGCAATCATTGCATGGGCATTGATGCTTTCAATATGAGAACCAGAAATACCCGCATAGCAGGAGTCCACCTTCACCCCTGCCATTTTGGAAGCCTCTTCTACAGCTTTCTTGATAGAAGTTATAGCCTTTTCCAGATTAACAATAACCCCCCGCTTCAATCCATAAGAAGGGGTGGAACCAACACCCACAATTTTCAATTCATTATCTTCTACCTCGGCAATGATTGCCGCCACCTTAGTCGTCCCGAGGTCAACACCAACAATTCTATCCTTTTTTGCCATGCACACCTCCTGGGGTGCTTGATTTGATTAAATTAAAAATAATTTTACTTCTAAAAGTCATCTTTCCTCACTATTATCTGTCGGCGATAGCGCAAGTCGATTATCTTATATCCCTCAAGCGTATCCAGTCGCAGCATTTCTATGTATTCTTTCTTTTTCTTCAAATTATCCAATCCAACGATAAACTTCTTACCCCGATACTCCAGAATTCCTTCGCTCTCGGAGATAATCTCAGCGCCCGGGAGCACTTCCATCAAAGTTATATATTCATCCTTGCTTATTTTCTTATATAAAGCGAACCTACTCATTATCACCAGTCCGATAAATAGGGAAATTACGCTTAGCACCATGATCCATTTCATTTTATAATCCTCACTTCCGGTTCCAGTTCAACCCCTTTTAATAACTTTACCTTCCTTTTGATTATTCTCATTAATCGCAAAACATCTTCAGCCCGGGCATTTCCTACATTCATTATAAAATTGGCGTGTTTTTTGCTTACCATTGCTCCACCAATTCTTAAACCTTTAAGACCGCACTCCTCAATCAATTTTCCTGCGCTCAAAGGCAGTGGATTTTTAAAAAATGAACCCGCTGAAAAACCGCGGGGTTGTCGTTGGCGTCGGATTTTCAAAATCTCGGAAACCTTCGCCGCAATCATCCGTTTATCCATCTTGCGTAATTTAAAATCCGCCCCGAGGATGATGTAACCTTCGGGAATACTTGAGGACCGGTAAGCAAATTTTAATTCATCCCGGGGTATCTTTTTAATGCGGAGCTTAGGATCAAGCACGGTAATACTCAACAAAACATCAGCAATCGCCTTCCCAAAGGCACCAGCATTACCTTTCACCGCCCCTCCGATTGTCCCCGGAATCCCACTGAGAAATTCAATCCCCCCATAACCCTCCTCCATTGCCTTTTTGATTAAATCTTTTATCAACACCCCACTACCGCATGAGAAAATCCCTTTTTGTCCTTCAATCCTTTGAAATTCTCCCAGTAATTTTATCACTGCTCCTGCAAAACCTTTATCGCCAAAAAGCAGATTTGTTCCAGCACCTAACACGCAATATTTCAATTTCCTCTTTTTTATAATCGTCATCGCCTCAAACAACGCGGGTTGCTTATACACTTTGAGCAAATAACGCGCCTTGCCCCCAATGTGAAAAGAGGTATAAGCGCTGAGTGTTTCATTCTCCAAAACTTTCAAACCTTTGATACCATTGAAGAGCGCCTTCATTTCAACGCCTCAAATAATAAAGGGATAATATGGTTTATATCCCCTGCGCCCTGGACTACAATAATATCATCAGGCTGGATAACTTCCCTTACTTTCTTTATCACCGCTGCGAAATTTGGAGCAAAGAAAACATTTCCGTGTTCCTGGGCAATCCGGCGGGCAAGGGCTTCACCATCTATTCCCGGTATCGGGACCTCGTGAGCGGCGTAAATCTCGGTTATAATTACGATGTTGGCAAATATAAATGCCCTACTGAACTGGTCAAAGAGGTGATATGTCCGGGTATACCGATGCGGTTGGAAAATTGAGATTATTCGACGCTGGGGGAAATAATCTTTTAAAGTCTGGAGAGTAACACTAATTTCGGTGGGATGATGACCATAATCTTCGAAGATCATAACTTTATGGACTGTACCCCGATATTCGATCCGCCGATGCACGCCTTTAAAATTCTCCAGTGCCTCTTTTATCTTTTTAATCGCTACTCCCAATTCCAATCCGACACCAATTGCGGCAAGGCTATTTATCACATTATGTCTACCAGGTAAATTAATTCGGAATTCACCAAGATTTTTATTATGCCAAAAAACCTTAAACCGCGAGCCAAAATCGACCTTTTCAATTTCCTTGGCCCTTAAATGTGCCAGTTCATGCAATCCGTATAACACCACTCTCCTTTTAATGCGTTCTTTTATATTTAAACTACTGGGGGTATCTGTCCCTAAAAAGACACATCCCCAGAACGGTACATGATTGGCAAAGTATGTAAAATTATCTTCTATCTCTCTCAGGTCCTTATAAAAATCAAGATGCTCAAGTTCAATATTTGTGATCACAGCATAGGCAGGCAAGAGGCGGAGGAATGACTTATCGGATTCATCCGCCTCACAAACCAGATAATCACCCCGACCAAAGCGTGCCTGACTCTTTCCCTTAACAATGCCCCCAATAATCGTTGTGGGTTTTAATCCTCCCTTTTCCAAAACCTCACCGACCATAGAGGCAGTGGTAGTCTTACCATGGGTGCCGGAAATACAGATTGAATTTTTAATCCGGGTCAACTCTGCTAAAAGTTCACTCCGGTGGATCACCGGAATATTGAGCCTCTTAGCCTCAACGATTTCACAATTATCCGCACGGATTGCCGTCGAATAAACGACAACATCGGCATGTTTAACATTTTCCCTCATATGCGTCAATTTCACCTTGATTCCTGATTTCCTCAAGCGTTCAATCACTGGGGAATTCTTAATATCAGAACCGGAAATCTTAAAACCCAGATTATGGTAAATCAGTGCCAGACCACTCATCCCGATTCCCCCGATTCCTACAAAGTGAATACGACTCGTCCGCCCCAAAAGGTTATTCATCGTAATTCTCTCCGCACATATTCCACGATGATTTTCTCTGCATCATTCCTGACAATCAAACCTCCTTCCTTCTCAATTTCTGGAAGATTCATTAGTTCTTGTACCATTTTCAGAAGTTTCTCCTCATTCAAATCCTTTTCCTCAATCATGCGGATATTGGGCATCCGGCAGAAGTATTGAGCATTGTAAAACTGATGGTTATCAATGGCATAAGGAAAAGGAATGAATATCACCTTTTTTTTCATTAACAAAAGTTCGTAGCCACTCAGGGCGCCAGCCCGGGAGACGACCACATCCGCCTGGCTTATTATCTCCCAGGGCTCAGTCGTAAAAGAAATTACTTCGGTCCGGAAATCTTTTGCCTCATTTACCCACTCAAAATCCCGTTGGCCACTGATGATGATAATTTTATAATTCTCGGGTAAAATCCGTTGAAAACGCAAGGCGATTTCGTTCAATCTTCTTGCCCCCTGACTCCCTCCCATAAAAAGGACGGTCTTCGTTCCCGTGTGCACAGTCTTTTCCTTAGCCTGTTTAAATTCTTCTCTTACCGGGATACCACTGATAACACTATTTCCGCACAAATTCATAACACTCGGTAAACCCAGAAATATCTTTCGAGCAAACCGGGAGAACATGCGCGTGGTCCGTCCAGGAATGGTGTTGGGCTCAAATAAAAAGAATGGTTGATTATTGATCATACAGGAGACAATCAAAGGTAAAGAACCGAATCCACCAAAAGAAATGCCCGCGCATTTTTTCGTTAGACTGTGCAATCTCAAAACCGACTCAAAAACTCTCTCTATCGCCCATAACTTATTTACGATTGATTTGCCATAATAAGGGCGTGGAGAGATATAAAAGAGTTTTAAATTATATCTCTGAGCAACCCGCTCTTCAGGATAACCTTTACGGGCCAAGAAAATGGTGGGATAGTTATTCTCCATAAATTCTTTTGCTACCACCACCGCAGGGAAGTAATGACCGCCAGTGCCTATTCCCGCAATAATGATTAAAATCTTTTGCATTTTATCACCCCATCCGAGAAATCTGCAAAATTATACCCATCGAAAAAAGATTGGCACAAAGCGACCATCCACCGTAAGAAACGAATGGCAGGGGAATACCAGTGGGAGGCAAAAGTCCAATACTCACCCCCACATGCACAAGAAAGATAAGGAAAATAGTAGTATTCAAACCCATCACCACCAGTCTGGCGAATTCATCCACTACAGATTGGGCGATTGATATACCCCGCAGGAATATCTCCCAGTAAAGCAAAAAAACTATAAAAGTCCCCATAAAACCTGTTTCCTCCGCAATATGCGCAAATATAAAATCATTGTGGATGCGGGGCAGAAAGAGAAACTTTTGAATTCCGGCACCAATTCCTCGACCCAGCAATCCCCCACTTCCGATAGCAATCAATGACTGCCGGACCTGATAAGTAGGATTGGATATAAAACTGAAAAGACGCAGCCGGACATGAGGATAGAGCAGAACCGCGACTACAAAAAGCAGGACGCCGATCAGAATCACCGGCATCAAAAATTTTAATTTTGCCTCACTATAAATCATCATGCTCACCAGTGTTAAAAAGGTGATTATCGCTACGGAGATCGAAGGTTGCGCCGCTACCAAGATTATTAAGAACATAGGAAGGAGAGTGGCAATTATCATCCCTTTGCCTTTATTGGCGGTATCCGGATGGCGGGTAAAAAAGTTTGCCAAAAAGAACACAATCCAGACCCGAACAAATTCTGAAATTTGAATACCAAAGGATGATATGAATATACTCCTTTTCGCCCCGTATTGCATCTTACCCATCACAATGGTGAAGATTAATATCAACAAAAGTAAAAGGAAACCAGGGAAGATCAACCGCTGATACTTATCCAACGGAATTAACAATCCCGCACAGAAAAAAAGCAACGCCACCAGCAGCCGCTTGATATGACCGATGAGATAGTACAAGGTGCTCTCGCCCTGCCGCAAGGCTTGAAAATAAGATGAAGAAAATACGAAAATCGAACCCAGTACGAGGAGCACGATAACAGTGAGCAGGAGAATATGGTCAATCCTTGAATATACCATTTTTGAATGCCTCGCCTCTTTCTTGAAAATCACGAAAATGCCCGAAGGAAGCAAAACCCGGATTGAGCATGATCACATCGCCAGGCTGAGCAAATTTTCGCGCCCACGCAATAGCTTCATCCATGTTCTGAGCAATCGCATATTTTAGAAATCCATTTTGAATAAAGAATCGGGCGATATCCTGTGCGTTCTCCCCGAGAATTACCACGCCTTTTGCTTCGGCAATCAGGATCTGGAGATAATTAAGAGCCGGATCTCCCTTGCTTCTTCCCCCAACGATAACAACCTTATTCCCAGGTATCGCCCGGAAAGAAGCAATCGCCGATGCTTCATTGGTACTCATCGAATTGTTGATATACCTTATACCGTTAATAATTCCAAGGTCTTCAAGGCGATGGGGCAGAGTTTTAAATTGTTTTATCCCCTTTTGTATGAATTCATTCGGGATTTCTAAAATCTTGGCGGTGGCTATTGCAGCCAGGACATTCAGCCGATTATGGAACCCCACCAGAGGAATTTCTTCACTGGTCATTATCTCTTCATTTGCAAAATGTATTACCCCGTTTACCCATGCTCCATCGTGACATTGGGTGCCAAAAAAAACCACTCGTGCTTTTATCTCGTTTGCCAGGGAACGAACTCCTTCATCATCATAATTCAATACTGCATAATCGTGCTCATCTTGATTCATAAAAATTCTTTTTTTAGCCATGAAGTATTCGTTTAAATCTTTATGCCAGTTGAGATGATCAACTGCAATATTGGTGAGCATGGCAATCAACGGATGGAAAGTGTTTATCCGCAGCAACTGGAATGACGACATTTCAATAACATAAAAATCATAGGGTTCGGCAAAGAGTGCTGCAGAAAAGGGCATTCCGGGTGCAATGTTACCACCCAAAAAATTTTTGAAGCCCGCAGCACCAAGAATACTGCTTATCAGTGCTGCAGTAGTACTCTTACCGTTAGTCCCGGTTATGGCAATCACTCGGGGATTTTTTAAATTACTGAAGGTAAATTCTGTTTCATCAATGATTCGCAACCCTTTCTGACGCAGATGCTGAAGAATGGGTTTGGCATCGGGGAAACCTGGTGAACAGACAACCAAGTCATAATCGATTTCTTGATATTCTTTTATCTTTCCCTCAGTGAGCAATAGGCGTGCTTCGGCACTCAAATTATTCAGGTTTTCCTCGTAAAGAAATACCTCATTCTCTCTACCCAGCAAATAACGTGCCACATTAAGATTAGCCCTTCCTAAACCTAAAAGCAAGACCTTCATCGGATTTTCAATGTAGAAAGGGCGAGCATCAGGAAGATGATGCCCACAATCCAGAAACGGACAACAATTTTTGGTTCCGCTAGTCCCTTTAACTCGTAATGATGATGCAGAGGAGCCATTAAAAACAATCTTTTACCCTTTGTCCTGCGAAAATAGATTATCTGGAGGGCCACTGAGAGCACTTCAATAACGAATACTCCACCGACAAAGATCAGGAGGAACTCATGTTTGATAAGAATGGCAACGGTGCCCAGTATTGCCCCTAAACTTAAAGAACCAGTATCACCCATAAAGATCTGTGCCGGATAGGCATTGAACCACAAAAATCCCAACAGCGCCCCCACCATTGCGGCACAAAAAACTGCCACCTCCCCGCCATTTTTGATAAAGATAATATTGAGGTAGCTGCTTATTCCACTATGGCCACTTGCATAAGCTAACGCAGTATATGCTAAGCCACTGATCCCCAAAAGTCCGGCGGCCAGACCATCAAGACCATCAGTGAGATTCACACCATTTGATGTGCCTACCGCAACCAAAGCCACAAATAACGGATAAAAAATCCCGAAATTTACTACATAATTTTTCAAAAATAATAGATTGGTCTTGGTATTATAGTCCGCCGGTCCGTAGCAATACAAATAAACACCCAAAGCCAACCCGAAGATAATTTGGAAGAGAAGTTTGGTGCGTATTGACAAACCTCTGGGTTTATTTTTAAAAATCTTGATATAATCATCAACAAATCCCAATATCCCAAAATAAACCGTTGCGATTATTAAAATCAAAATATTGGTGTTGGAAAGATCCGCAAAAAGTAATACCGAAGTTATTATTGAGAGCAGAATCATCAATCCTCCCATGGAGGGTGTCCCTTCCTTAGCCTTATGATGTTTGGGAACTTCTTCCCGGATTTTCTGGGTGATTGCTTTTCTTTTCATTAAGTTGGTGAAATAATTGCCCATCCAGAGCACAATTAAAATTGCCATAATTAATGCATAGGCTGCCCGGAAAGTTATATAACCAAATAACCGAAATGGTCCAAAGACTTCCTTTAAGGGATATAAAAGTAAGTAAAGCATACTATATCCTCCGTAAAATTTTTTGTACTATTTCCTCAAAGTGCATGGCCCGCGACGCCTTTACCAGTATCACTTCATTTCCCTTTAAGATCCCGCATAAATAGTTCACCAATCTGTCACGATCATCAAAGTGCAACCCTCCATAGTTTATTGCATCAGTTCCTAAGGTCAGAAGGAGATCTCCACAATCCCGCGCATAGTTTCCAATTTCCCGATGATATCTTTCAGCGGCTTCGCCCAGTTCCAACATGTCACCAAGTATCAATATTTTTTTCCGTTTTAACCCCCGGACGAAATCCAAAGCCGCTTTCATAGAGACTGGATTAGCATTGTAACTGTCATCAATTATTAGTAAATCCCCCTGCCTTATTGGTTCCATTCTTCCTCTTTCGGGTCGTATTTGTTTTAAAACTGCTTTTTGTTTTTCTCTTTCCACCCCCAGTTTTTCGGTTACTGCAAGGGCAATATAACAATTGTAGATGTTGTTCAAACCGAGGAGGGGTGTATAGAATTCGGTATTATCAAAAATAAAGCGGGAACCGAATTCGTCAATACAAACATTTGTAATATTATCAAAAGAAAAATTCCATACATTATTTTTATTCATCACCCCAACACCTGGGCCCACAAATCCCATCCCTTTTGGTGGTAATGATTCAATCAGGGTAACTTTCTCCTTTCTCACACCCTCAATAGAACCCAATCCCTTGAGATGTCCGGGTCCTACATTGGTAATAATGCCGACAAACGGTTTGCTTATCTCACACAATCTTTTTATCTCTCCGGGATTGCTGGTTCCCATCTCCAGTACCACATAATCTTCCGTACCCGAAATCTCAAATATCATCAAAGGTAAACCGATGAGCGAGTTATAACTTTTTTTTGTCCAGAGGACCTTATACTTACACGCGAGGATTTGAGCGATTAAATTTTTCACAGTGGTCTTTCCGTTGGTCCCGGTAATAGCAACGACCGGGACATCAAAAAAACTCCGGTAATAAATCGCCAGTTCACCCAGGGCAAAAAGTGTATCATCAACCATAATCTCCTTCGGCACCTGGGTTTCCCTCTGCACTACTACCGCCAGGGCTCCTTTTTTGACCGCGGCGCCGGTATAGTTATGCCCATCGGTATTTTCGCCCTTAAGGGCAAAAAATATCTCTCCGGGCTGGAGTGTTCGGGAATCAATACTTACTCCCCGAATAAAATCATCTCTTATATTGCGAGACCTTCCCTTCATTACCTTCAATGCCTTTTTAAGCATTATCTCAACTTGCATAATCTTTTATTCCTAAAATTTCCCGCACCACTTGGGCATCATCAAATGGAATTATCTGGTCTTTGATTATCTGGTACTCCTCGTGTCCCTTACCGGCAATCACCAGAATATCTTCGGGTTTTTTCACCCTTATACCGTATTCAATCGCTGCTCTTCTATCGGTGATGATGTTAAAATTATCATCTTTTATTCCTGCCGCGATATCCCTGATGATCTGGTCTGGATCTTCGCTGCGAGGATTATCTGAAGTGAGAATTACCAGATCGGCATGGGCACTGGCAATCGATCCCATCTGGGGCCGTTTTTCCTTATCCCGATCACCACCACAGCCGAAGACAATTATTAATCTACCCGTGGTGTATTTACGTAAGGACCTCAACAAATTGCCCAGAGCCACCGGAGTATGAGCGAAATCCACAAAGATATTATCTGCTACGCGTTCCAATCTTCCCCGGACGCCCTCAAGCGATGCAATACCCTTTCGGATTGTTTCAAAATCAATTTTTAATGCGACCCCCACCGCAAAACTTGCTAAGATGTTATAACCATTATACGCTCCAATAAGTTTGGAATAAATCGGTATTTTTTTCTCCTGATAAAAAATATTCATTGCTAAACCCGAAAGTTCATCATTGATAATCTCACCATGTATCACTGCTTCTTTATTAAACCCATAATTCAAGGTCATAGGAAGATTCAGTTTTCTAATCTCATCTGCAACCGGATCATCGTAATTATAAACAGCCACACCCTGCTCATGCAAAAGGTCAAAGAGATGAAACTTTGCCTTTTTGTATTCCGCCATTGTCTTATGGAAATCGAGATGGTCCTGTGAAAGATTGGTGAAGACGGCAACCCGATACCTTAATTCTTCAACCCTTTTCAGTGCCAGGGCATGGGACGAAACTTCCATCACCACGCTTCGCAGTCCATTTTTCTGGAAATTAGCGATCAATTTAAATATATCCAGACTCTCCGGGGTGGTGCGCTCGGCTTTAATCTTTTCCTGCCCCAGATAATATATCGTGCCGATCAAACCCGGCGCCAGTCCGGCGGCTTTGAGGATTGAATGAATCAAAAAGGTTGTGGTCGTCTTTCCATTGGTCCCGGTGACACCAATGAGCAAGAGACCGGCAAAATCTCCATAAAAATTGCGGGCAATCTTACCCAGCACCGCCCGTGTATCTGGAAAGACAACCTGGGGTAGAACACTTGCCACCTTGCGCTGGGTAGCAATTGCTGCCGCGCCTAATCTTTCGGCCTCCTTCACAAATTCATGGCCATCGTATTTACTACCTTTTATAGCAATAAAGAATGCCCCCGGTTTTACCCGGCGCGAATCATATTCGAGTGAGTCAATCCGGATGTCTTTGAAATTATAAATCCGGCAATTTAAGCCATTTATCAGTTCACTTAATCGCATACTGCAAATTTGTGAGTTGGCAGATACTCTGGGCAACCTTTTTAAATACCGGAGCAACAATCGTGCCAGCCCAGGCACCTTTTTTCGGTTCATCAACAAGCAGCGCCACAAGATATTCTGGGTTTTCGGCTGGAAAATACCCGATGAATGTCGCGATGACCGCGGAATTTGAATATTTCCCATCAATAGCTTTTTGGGCGGTCCCGGTTTTACCGGCGATCTTCATCCCCTCAATTTTTGCCTCAATGCCGCTACCTTCTTCCACGACACTGCATAAAATATCGGTAACCTTACGGGCAATTTCCTCATCCATGACCCGCCGGATGCGCAGGGGTTTTGCTTGATAAAGCACCCGGCTACGATCCATTATCTTTTTAATAAGATAGGGTTTATTCAAAACCCCATGATTGGCAACAGCCTGGTAAGCCATCGCCAGCTGGAGTAAGGTACAGGTAATACCCTGACCAAAGAGTAAAGTTGCAAATTCCAGGTCATTAAGATTCTTTTCTTTCATCAATCGTCCGCGTGCCTCGCCCGGTAATTCTATGCCCGTGGGTTGAGTAAAGCCGAAATCTTTTATCAGGAGTAAAAAACTTTCTTGATCGAACCTCTTTGATAGTTCCACCATAACCACATTGCTAGAATGGGCAATCGCCTGGCGAAGGGTCAAAGTGCCTAAATTTTTATAATCATGAATGGTATGGTTTGCAATTGTTATCTTACCGCCATGGGTATCAAATCTTTCATTCTCTTTTATCCCGGTCTGGAGGGCATAAACCAATCCCAGAAATTTGAATGTCGAGCCGGGTTCAAACTCATCACAAATTGTTAAATTGCGTTCTTTAATATCAGCATTGATACTCACCATCGCCAGAATCTCTCCGGTTTTGGGATTAATGATCAACCCTGCCGCACCACGAGCCTGTTCGTTTTCCAAACATGCCATCAGATTAGAATAAAGGATTGTTTGAAACTGGAAATCAATTGTCAGGTATAAATCCCTTCCCGGTATCGGCACTTTTTCTGGATAACGATAGTAAGGGAAGAAATCTCCATCTGGTTCTTTCTGATAAATGATGAAACCGCTTTTACCCGCAAGTACTTCGTCAAAAAATAATTCCAAACCTTCCAGACCTTGATTATCAATGCTGCATTTACCGATAAGACTGCCGAAGATTTCAGGCATATTATAGATACGATTCAAATCGTGGGTATAACCGATGCTCGGGTCATCCAAATGAAGATATTCATCGCGCTTTTTCAAACTCACCTTTCTCTCAATCCAGAAAAATTTTTTCTTTTCCACTAAATTTTTAATCTCGCTCCATGGTCTTTCCGATATCTGAGCAATACTTCGAATCAATTTTTCTTTATTCCGTGAATAAAGAGGAGTACAGAAGATCGAAAAGCATGGTTCGGATAGTGCTAAAGGAACGGCATTACGGTCAAAAATATTACCCCGTGCGCCGTAAAGAATCATCTTTTTTTGATGCGCACGCCGGGAAATATCCTGGTAGTAGCGGTAGCGAATGCATTGAATAAAAAAGATGTAACCGAAGAAAATCAAAGAAAGGGTAAAAAGCAGGGCATTGAAAACTTTTATTTTTTTCATTTTACTGTTCCCAAAATGTCACCACGGTCCGGAAAAATAAAACCATGCTTTTTGGCTTCCGCTTCAATGTGCGCCGGATTTGTCAATGGTGCAATCTTAGCCAATAAATTCACTTTCTCGTTTTTCAGTTCCTGGAGTTGATTTTTTAACTGTTCTTTGCGAATATTAAATTTAACCAGTTCGCTTTCAATATAAACTAACACAAAAAGGTATACCATTATGGCAAAAACAATCAGCAGGAAGCGCATTTTTCACCTACCCGCATTCGAGCACTGCGCGCGGCTGGATTCCGTCGAACTTCTTCAGCATTGGGTCGAATAACTTTTTTGTGAAGAAGCTTTAATGTTTTGTTTTTTTCAAATTTTTTAAAAATTTCTTTGACGATTCGGTCTTCACCGGAGTGATAGGCGATCACAATCAACCGTCCCTGGGGTTGCAATAAATTTATTGCCTTTTCAAGTCCTACCCTAAGATTTTTCAATTCCTCATTAGTCCAGATACGTAATGCCTGGAAAACTTTATGTAGATTTTTCTTGAGCAATTTTTGGGGGGAATGACGCTCGATTAACCTGCGTAAATCGATAGTCGTTTTTAGTTCGTTACGCCGCTGGTATATGAACTTAGCCAACTTCCGGGCATTGGGCACATCGCCATATTCCTTGAGAATTCCATAGAGTTCCACCGGGTTTGTCCGATGCAACTTTTCATAAAGAGGAAAAACTGCCGGTGACATCTGCATCAGCAATTTTCCCTCAAGGTTAAAACTGAAACCCCTTTCTGGTGTCGTCAATTGATGCCAGGAAGCACCAAGATCAAATAATATCCCATTAAATCCTTTGATATTCATTCTCGCTGCTAATTCGTCAAGGTATATATAGTTTTCCTCATAAAGATCCACCCGTTCGCGAAAATCACCCAAACATTTTTGGACGTATGCAATCGCCTCGGGATCCCAATCAATACCGACAAACCGGGCGTTTCGAGTGTATTCGAGCATCTTCAAAAGATGTCCTCCTCCACCCACCGTGCAGTCACAGTAGATGCCATCATCTTTTAGGTTCATCCAGGCGATGACCTCGGCTACCAGGACTGGCTCGTGGAATTTATCCACATCAAATCACTGGAAACTTTTCAACGCTGCCCGCCGCGAAGGGTATATCTCAAAGGGATAAAAACCGTAAAGCCTCAGAATGTTAAAAAGGTAAGGCGAGACATTCACCAGCTTTATATCACCACCGAATTCTTTGAATTTCTTCTGGAATTCAATCAAGTCGCCAACGATCTTGTAATTGATATGGGTGACCCGGGAGAGATCAATGATTACATTATACTCTCCCTTGTCCAGCAAGTTTTTAAGTTTTTCAGCCATGGTCTCAAACTCCCCTTCATTGATCTCTCCGCTGGGGAGAAAGAATGAGACCTTTTTATTTTTCATCGCTTCCACGACCTGGATCTTCATGATACCTCCTTATTTTTTCAATTGTTTCTGCATCTTCAAGATAATGTTTATCAATCTCTTCTTTTATCTTTTGATAATTCTCCGGTGACCATAATGTGAAATAGTTAATCTCTCCTACAATAATCACATCTTTGGTTATACCTGAGTACTCAAGGAGAAAATCTGGAATTAAAATTCGACCCTGCGCGTCAAGATGATCTTCTTTTATTCCAAAAGTAAAATGACGGCGATAACGGCGTGCCTGGATTTTATCCATAGAAAGAGTGAGCAATTCTTTATCTTCAAACTCCTGCCAAATCCTTAAGGCGTAAACAGCGATTTCATGATCGTATCCCGGCGTCATAACCACCCGACCTTCAGATTCGGCAATCAGAACCGCCCTAAACTGACTCGGTATTGCCAGCCTCTTCCGATCATCAAGGGCGTGTTTAAAAAATCCTCTAAACCTTATATTCCCCATTTTACCCCATTTCACCCCATTTTACATATTATTTATAATTTGTCAAGGGGGAAAATCACTGCTTTATCACCAAAAATCCGCGAAATTTCGTGAGTTTTATTTATCAAAAATAAGTGTGCTGATTTTTTGATTGTTTATTATCAAAAATTAATAGAGGAGGGGATAAGCGTGAGTAGTGTTTTCATTCAAATATGGTCACGAATGTCTTTTCTTCGACCTCCTTTACATAGGCAGTGTATAAATTCTGCAACTCCTGCCAATAGAGATATTGGTATATCTGTTCCCGCATTTCTTCAAAACTCAATATCCTTTCCGGAATTTTCTCCCGAGCAAAGAGGAGATGGTAACCATCGGGAGTCAAGATTGGCTCACTCACTTCATTTTCTGCCAACTGGGCAATGATTGTGTCATACGGTGGTGTAAACTGTTTGATAAAAAATTCACCAATATCAACTTCAGGAACAGCAGAATATATCTTTGCCAAACTATCAAAGTTTGCACCTTGTCTGACAAGTTCTTTTATCTTGTGGGCCAGCCTTTCGAAACGCAGGGTATCGGCCCTTGTGGGTATTACTTTCACCAATATTTGCCGTGCCAAAACCCAGTCAGTTCCTTTATTTAAAACCTCGACAATATGGTAGCCAAATCTTGTCGGAAAAGGTTGCGATATAACCCCAGGTTTCAAATTAAAAATCACTCTCTCAAATTCTTCAATCATCTCACCTTTTTTTATTCTCCCTAACATGCCACCGTTTTTCCCCGAATTTTTATCATCAGAAAATTCTTTAGCAACCGTTGCAAAATCCGCACCCCCCATTAATAACTGGTAAATTTCTGCTGCTCGTTCAAAACCCTTTTTTAAAGAATCTTCACTTGGGCGGAGTGGAATCAGAATATGCGCCAATTTCACCCTTCCAGGTAATATGGCAATGGAGTCTTTATTCATTTCATAAAATTTCTTAACTGCTACCGGGGAAATCATGATCTTTGTGGCGAGCTTTTTCTGAACCAGTTGCTGCATTAAAACTTCCGTTCTTATGCTATCTTCATAATTTTTTTTCAAGCGTTCAATATCTAAACCCTGTTCCTCAAGTGCCCTATAGAAATCCGCTTCTGAGGGAAAGCGTTGTTTAATCAGTTCGATCCGCTCCTCCATCCTTTTTAAAACCTCTTCCCGGGAGACTTGAATTGATTCTTTTTCGGCTTCACGCAGAAGAAGTTTTCGAGCGATAATTCCGTTTATGACATTCTGGCGTATCTCATTTGCGGAAAAATTCTTCACGACCAGTGGATCTGATAAAACAAAAGATACATAATTGTCAACCTCGCTTTTTAAAATCACCTCTTCATCAACCACAGCAACAATTTTATCGGCCAGTGTCGCAAAAATACTCAAAAAGAATAAAATCATTTTTTTAATGGCGTTAAGTCCGTGGTTACCTTATAAACTGTTTTCAGGCTATCAATAAACTTTTGAAAGAATTCCTGATATTTCTTAGCCATCAGATAATTATAGATCTGCCCCTTTAATTCGTCACTCAATTCGGCTTTCGCTAAAATTTTTTTCTTGTCCAAAAGCTTAACAACCAGATATGTCCCCTGGATATAAGGAATAGGTTGAGAGACTTCGTTTATTTTCATATTAAATATCGCCTCTTCCGTAGCAAAATCACCAATCTTACCCCGGGGAAGATATTCGGTTACAATTCGCGGATTTTCTTGATTTTCGATCCGCGCCAAAGTCCTCTCTTTGGCAATCTTCATAAAATCGGCACCGGATTGGATTTCGTTGTAAGTAACCAGCGCTGCTTCATAACTGGGCAAAACAATCTGCGCTAATTTCACTGCATAAGTAAATTCCTCCTGATGGGCATTAAAATAATTGAGTATCTCCATCTCGTTAACGGTAGTGGCACCGAAGGAACGGCGGATCAACGCCATCGCCATTAAATTTTTGGTGTATTGTTCGATGAGTATCCGCACCGAATCTTCTTTATCAATACCCTTCTTCTTAGCTTCCAGATACAATATCTCCTGATTTGCCCAATTATTCAAAATTTCGGTAATCGTTGTTTCGGGGAGATTTTTATATTCTGATTCCGGAATATACTTTTGGAACTCTTCCAGCGTTAAAGTAGAACCATCCACCCGAACCAGAACATTTTTTTCTTTTTTGGCACAACTTAACATCAATCCAACCAAAACCGAGATTAAAAGACATAATGCTTGAATTTTAACAGCATCAAGTATTTTCTTTTTAAAGATTTTCATTTTTTTCTCCTTTCAATAATCTTGCATAATTTTTCTGATTTACCACCGGTTGGTATTTAGCACGGAGGGCTGTGAACAAACTATCCCGCAATTGAGCTATCGCCTCATCACGAAGTTTTGCATAAATTACCGTATAGACATCTTTCAATTTTTTATCCGGATAATCATTTTTATGCTGCTGATAATAATTTTCTACCTGCTGCGAATCAATCTTGACCTTATCAGTGACATTATCGGCGTAATACTTTTGATAAATTAATGCTTCAAAAGTTTTTGATAATTCCTTTTTCATTACGGGATTATTTTCGGCTTTCTCACGCAGTGCTAAATCATAGACCAAATCCGGAATCAATTCCCGTTCAATTAAAAATTTAGGATTCAAATCCGGCGCTTTTTTTAAGTGGATTTGCACAGCCTTGATGATGTTTTTGACCCGAACCAAATTTGTGTCATATTTTTTTACAACCCAGGTATTCAACTCTTCTTCGGTTAGGGTTGATTCAGGTTTCAATAGCAGATCAAGACCGGTTTGATTGTATTCAACCCTTGCCTGCTTTAAAAGATGTTCAATAAATTGTGTGCCGTAATCCATTGCCTTTTGACGGAGAAGATTATCTCTAATATTATTTTTCACATCCTGGTAACGGGGTGTGCTCAATTTTTTAACCTCCACAATTTTAAAAAAGTAAATATAATCACCAAGTTTGATTGGTCCTGCCACTTTACCCGGACGAGTTCTTTTTAAAACCTTTAACACTTCTGGCGGTATCTGAAATTCGGAATTAAATCCGATATCACCACCCGGCGTTATGGTATCAAGGGAATAAACCAACAAAGACTCAAAAGGAATTCCCTTTTTTAATTCAGTTAAAATCTGATTGGCAATGGAATCCTCTTTAACCACAATCTCTGCAAGATGGTATTGGTTAATAAATTGCGTATAAACTTTACGCACTTCGCTTTCCCGCACTTTTATCTTATCGAGCACTTTAGCTTTATAATAAGCACGAATGAGCACATCCCTTTTATTCGTCTCCATGGAAGCCCGGACCACAGGGTCTTCAGCATAACCCATTGCTTTTGCCTCAATAAGCGCCATCTTTTGATTTATAAAGTCCTCAATTATCTTCGTCCGATGTGAGGAATCATCTGCAGGTGTAAATTGATAAAAATCATTAAAATCTCTTAATGTAAATTTTTCTCTGCCGATCACTACCAAGGTATCATCCTTGGCACATCTGATAATAAAAAAAAGACCGAGCATCAAAAAGATTATCCTGCGCAATTTAACCTCCATCTTATTCATTATAACCAAAATTTGGAGAAAGTCAAGAAAAAAACCGGGTCGGGAAGGTTTTTCCTTCCTGACCCGGTAGATGCTCGCGGCTATTGGTTATTTGGTGAGGATCACTTTCTGAATCATCGATTGAGCAAAACCGTTGGTTTTGACACCCACAAAGTATATCCCGTTGGCGAGATGAGAAAGATCCATACTTAATATCCCTTCACCATTGACATTCTTCCAAACTCGCTCTGAAACCTTACGACCCATCACATCATAAACTACAACGCCAACATCACCAGTATAATCACTGTAGACTAACTTCAAACCACCACCCGTAACCACTGGATAAATACCAAACCGTGCTTTAACTGCCTGTCCTTCTTGCTCCTTAATCCCTGTCCAGCTCCAATACCGATTATATGCGGTATCTGCATTCGCCTGCAAATCCGCTAAATTCGTCCCACCCAGAACCGCAAACGCCACTGTCTGAGTCTGACCCGGAGCTAAAGTAAACGGACCAACCGAATTACAAGTCGACCAATCATTTGCCGTCGCCCCAGAAGGATTCTGTATCGTCCCATCCATAAACTGAATCTGTATATTATCCGGCAAACCATAATAAGGATAAACATAAGTCTGATTGTCAATTATCGCTAAATTACGCGCCGGCACCGTCCGCGGCGGATCCAAAATCTCAACCCCCACATACGGATAAGAACTCGTATAATACATATAAGTCAACTTCCGCGCCGCATCCGAATTCCCATAATTGCTCCCATAACTACCAATATCCCAATCCATGAAAACCGCCGCATACAAATTGCTCAACGTAGCACTACCCGTATTCGTCAAAATAAACTTCAT